>NZ_JBPPZG010000007.1:0-5812 GCF_051918545.1 Pseudogracilibacillus amylolyticus (SeqCode)
ATTTTTTACCCTCCTATTAATTAGCATTGTCTTTTTTGATGATTGCGAATGTTTCGTAAACAATAAAACCTAAAACTAGACCGAAGACTAAACCGATCATTTTTATTCCCCCCTTCCCTTTCCGTCTTTTCTTTCCCTCATTCCTCAGCTACTTGCTTCCGCTTCTTTCTTATTAATCTTGGTGCAGATGTTTTAGCAAAGAAAGCTTTCATACTTTTCATTGTTTCTTCGCTAATTCCTAAACGCTTCATTTCCTCCTTTTCCTTTCGTTCAAATTCATCTGTTGACATTTGGTTCATTTTTTTACCTCCTATATAAATGTTATTTCCTATATGTCAACTTACTTATCAAAAAAATACCAAAGGCTATTTTCCTATCGTCAACATCTTCAAGCTATTTCCCAATCGTCAACGTCTTTAACAAAGAATATTCCCGCTTTCCTTTGGGGGATCCCTAATTCTTTTAGGATAATGGCGAATTCTTCAACGCTTATTTTTATATCGCCGTTTTCCTTCTTATAATATGTTGTTCTCCCAACTCCTAGCGCTTCCGCCATTTCTTTTTGTGATTTTTTACGTGATAGTCTTTCATAACGCAATCTTTGTAAATTAAAATTCATTTATTTCTCATCTCCTTCAATTATTATGTTACTACTTTCGTTCCCTATTGTCAACACTTTTTTAATTATTTTATTTTATTTTATCCTTTCGGGAACATTTGGGTATCATTATACAATAACTAAAAAGCACTTGTCAACACTTTTTATTTAAAAGTTTGTTTGTGTTTCCTTTTGGGAACTTCAATTACTATAGTAATATGTTAATCTCTTTATGTCAACAATTTTTATTAAAAAAATATTTTTGTTGCATTTTTGGATCATTTATATATATAATAGGAAACGGAAAGGAGGTGAACACGATGAGGACATCGGATGAAGTAATAAGGATTATCAAAACCATGAGAAAACAAAGGAAAATATCCATTGATGAATTAGCCAAAGAGGTAGGAATTTCAAAGTCTACTTTATCAAGGTACGAAAACGGCCAAAGAGAATTCCCGATTAATGATATTGGCAAATATGCGAAAGCATTAAACACAACAATTGAATTTCTTCTTGGAATTGGAGAAGGTAAAAAACAATTTAGCGTTTCCGAATATGACTATATCCATACTTCAATTTCGGCGGGAACACCTTTAAATATTGAAGGGATAACAAAAGATGAAATTGAAAAGATACAGTTACCAGATTTTATAATGGGGAAATGGGCAGGTAACAAGGATATATTTTTAATGAGAGTAAACGGAGAATCAATGAACAATGTATTTTCGCATGGTTCGTTAATAGCTGTTAAAAAAACAAACCTATCCAATTTACATGATGGTGATATTGTAGTTTATAGCGACAATGAAGAATATGCAGTTAAAAGAATCTATATAGATAGAGAAAATAAAAGGTTTATTTTTAAACCAGATTCTTCCGATAAACGTTTTTTCGACAAAGTAATAAACTTTGATAAAGCCGAAAATTTAAAAATACATGGAAAAGTCGTGCTTTATATTGTAGAATTATAGTAGTTGGATTTCTAACGTTAGGGATTCAATGTTTTAGCGGGATTAGCTATCCCGCTTTTTTATATTCATTTTTATGGAGGGGATAAAATGGCAACCGCTATTTATATGAGAGTAAGCACAGACAAACAGGCGGATCAAGGCGTTTCGTTAGAAACACAAAAAGAAAAATTAAAAGCGTATTGCACGATAAAAGACTTTGAAAACGTGAAAGAATATATTGATGTTGGAAGTGGACGGACTACGGAGCGCCCAAATTTCAAACGAATGATAAAGGATGTTAAAAACAAAAACGTCTCTAATGTCGTTGTATTTCGCTTGGATAGATTGACTCGATCAATAATTGATCTTAACAAACTGATAAACATATTTGATAAATACGGATGTCGCTTACATTCTTCAACTGAAAGTTTAGACACATCAACCGCTAATGGTCGTTTAATGGTTAATTTAATTGGGGTGTTTGCGCAATGGGAATCCGAAACAATAAGCGAACGTGTGTCTATTAATATGCAATCGAGAGCAGAAAAGGGAATTTGGCAAAGTGCTCCACCTTTTGGTTTTTATCTAGGTGATGATAAACGTTTAAAAATAAAAGAAGATGAAGCGAAAATACTTAGGGAAGCTTTCAATCTTATTGAAGAAGGACATAGTTTTACAAGTGCAGAAAGAGCAATAGCCAGAAAATATAACTTAGATTGGACACATAACTATTTAACTAGGAAAGTTAGACAAGCTTCAACAATCGGTAATATGGAAAGAAACGGAACAATAATTAAAAACACACATGAAGGCATAATAACGAAGGAAAAAAGAGATAAATTATTAACTATACTAGAAGAAAATAGAATAGGAAGGCGTTTTATTGAAAGGGATGATATTTTTAGAAGGCGAATAGCTTGTTATCAATGCGGATCTATTATGATGGTATCAGCAAGAAGCCACAATGATTATAAGACTGTGGCGTATAGCTATGTATGCGAAGTTTGCCATAAAAAAGGAAGAAAATTTATTTCCGTTGCCGAAAGACTTTTAGAAGAAGCGTTTTTGAAATATATGAAAACACTTCCTGTTGCTAAGTTGGAAGATGAAACAAACGACAAGGAACAAAAAGAAATAAATAATTTAAAAGAAAAACTAAACGAATTGAATAATAAAAAAGATAGAATACAAAGAGCATGGATAAATAGCATGATAAGCGATAAAGATTTAATGTTATATAAAAAAGAAATCGAAAGTAATATATATAGTATCGAAGAAAAACTTAATAAATTAAATGTGGAAAAGAAAAGTGCAATATCAAATGAAGAAATGGAAGAATTAAAAGAATTTTTTACTGTCCACTTTGACGTATTGACAAGAAAAGAAAAGAGAAAGTTTATTCAAAAACACATACAAAAAATACATTTTAAAAGAAAGCTTGTCAAAGGATATAAAAAGAAGTACAATATAACTGTAACAAATGTTGAGTTTTTTTGATTATAGTATCATAGTTACAAAACGGCAGGAACTCCTAACGTGTTACAACTATAATAATTCATTAACTAAAAGTAGTATGTACATTAAATGTACGTACTTGAATTGATGTCCTGCTGTACTTAACATGTTAAAAGAAAAGGATAACGGAGGGGGAATAATTGGCGGTTGATAGGATTGTAGTTGACGCAAAACCAGAAGTTAAAAGAAAGTTGCTTTATATTTGTCACAAATACGATTTAAACCAAAGACAATGTGTATCAAGACTAATCGAAAAGGAATACCAGAAAATCAAAGAAGAAGAAACAGTAAAAAACAACTAGGGGGAAATATAATGTTTAAAAAAATTGGAACAATACTATTAGGTGGATCATTAGCTTTAGGATTAGCAGCATGTGACGAAGCGGAAATAAAAGAAGCTAGCGGAGAAGAACAAAAAGAAAAGAAAAAAGAGGTTAAAAAGTTTTCCGTTGGTGATTCAGTCGAATTTGACGGAATGAAAATAACATTAAATGAAGCAAGAATTGAAGAAGGCGGAGAGTTTGACGAACCAACCGAAGAACAATTCGTTGTTGCAAATTTAACAATTGAAAACGGAACGGATGAGGAACAAGCTGTTTCATCTATAATGAATATTGAATTAAAAGATGATGAAGGTTATACCTACAATACAACAATTTTAACCGAAGGAACAAAAGGACAACTTGATGGAACTTTGCCACCTGGAGAATCAATGAAAGGCGATATACCTTTTGACGTTTCCAAGTCTGATAAATATGAATTACATTTTTCTGATCCTTTCAAATCCGGGAAAGCTATTTGGGTAATTGACAATTTATAATACATAAGAAGATAATACAAAAAAGAAGTGGTACAAGCTTGATAACTAGGTGTAAAGCCTAGTTATTTTTTATTATAAAAAACTTTATAAAAGCACTTGACTATATAATTGTATAGTTGTATAATGTAATCAGAAGGTTAAAGAAAGGGAACAAAAGGGGGAAATTAAAATGAAAAACATTATGAAACATGCTTGGGAAATTGCAAGGGAAGGACAAAAAAGATTTGGCGGTAAAGTTGTTGAGTATCTAAGTGAATCACTTAAAATAGCTTGGGCAGCAACGAAAAAGAATAACATTGATTATACAGAAATATGCCGAAAAAATAATTGCTTAGTTTTTACAACAAACAACATCGAAGAATTAGAAGTTAACTTTTTATCCGAAGATGTAAACATACGTGGTGAAAGATATACAAAACGTAATCATCTAGAACATCAAGTGGTTAAAAATAACGTCACTGGTCAAATCGTGAGACTATATTCAATTGAAATTGGGGCAGGAGACATAGAAATCCGTTTAGGAGATAAAATTGAAGTCATTGAAAACAGCATTGACTTCGAGGAATGGGGAATTGCTTAATATGGCAAATATCAAAGACCTAAGAGGAAAAAGGTTTGGAAAATTACAACCGATTGAAATTGTAGGAAAGTATAACAGAAAAATGATATGGAAATGTAAATGTGATTGTGGAAACTTCACAAATGTTACTGTTGACCGTTTAATTAATGGAATGACTAAATCATGCGGATGTTTGCGGGGGAAAGCTGGCGAAAATGTACAAGAACACAACAAAAAACATCTAATAAAAGATGGCGTATTTACTCCGTTATTAAAAAGCAAAGTAAGGTCAGATAACAAGACTGGACACAAAGGAATAACTATTATCAAAAGAAAAAATAAAGTACGGTATAAAGCAGGTATAGGTATCAAAGGAAAACAAATACATTTAGGTTACTTTGATGAATTAGAAGATGCAATAAAAGCAAGAAAACAAGCCGAAAAAAAATATCACAAACCATTTTTGGAGGGAAAGAATAATGAAAATGACTAAGGATGAATTTTTAGAACAACTCATGACAAGGAGGGAAGCGGAAAATTATGTTGGACTATCGAACGTGGCTTTTCAGCATCATTTACGACAAGGAAATATCATTCCTTGTAAAGAATCTGGACATGGAAAAGGCAAAGTACAATTATTTTGGGTGGAAGATTTAAAAGAATTTGCAAAAACTTTAAAATAATACTTGACTATATAATTATATAGATATATAATAGTAATTAGAAAGGTTAAGAAAATATCACATGAAAAAAGGAGAATGTAAAATGGTAAAAGTAATGTATGATGGCGTTTTAGTTGGTGAGGTTTTAACAAATAGAAGCCTAACAATTGAAGAAGCGTTGGAATTGATCGAATTTGACGAACAAGAGTTTTTGGAAAAGCAAGGTTGGGATGACATCGACTATAAC
Organism: Pseudogracilibacillus amylolyticus (SeqCode); assembly: GCF_051918545.1. Lineage (NCBI taxonomy): Bacteria > Bacillati > Bacillota > Bacilli > Caryophanales > Bacillaceae > Pseudogracilibacillus > Pseudogracilibacillus amylolyticus (SeqCode). The sequence continues at coordinate 5,355 of NZ_JBPPZG010000007.1, forward strand.
GATTTTAAATTAGTTTATTAAAAAAGAGAGATATATAAATCCCTCTTCCACAAAAATATTATAATATAGGAGGAAATAAAATGACTAATGTAATCGTTTATCAAGCTAATAATGGAGATGTGTTTTTCAAACATGAATTAAACGCTAAGGAAAATCTTAATAATGAAGACTGGAAGGATGCAATCAAGCAATGCAAGTTAAAGTTTCTTGAAAATGATGTGGTGGAAGTAAAAGCGATAACCGAAAATGGTATTACATCTTACTACGAAGGCGATAAGTTTATCGGTAACGCACATACACATGTAAATGATAGTTACAATAAGTTTCGGGATATGGTTTACTTAAAAAGTGTGAATGAAGATAAAAATAAAAGGATTGAAGGATTACTTAACGCTATCTTTAATTAAAGAGGGATATAACATCCCTCTTCTTTTTATTTTAACCCTCTGCGCTTCAAT
>NZ_JBPPZG010000007.1:5822-40819 GCF_051918545.1 Pseudogracilibacillus amylolyticus (SeqCode)
TCTAGCGCCTTTTTAGTGTTTGGTCCATATATCCCATCAACTTGTCCAACATAAACGCTCTGGAAGCGCCTTACTGCATCCGCTGTCTTTGGTCCATACATTCCATCAATTCCATTGTTTTTTGCTCCTTTGTCTGGATAAAAATATACCGCTGTTAATGCTGTTTGGATTTGTCGTACTTTATCGCCTTTTGCGCCTTGCTTGACAATTCCATTTGGAAGTGGATATTTCCCTTTAGGCGTTGTTGTTTTTGGCTTCTGTTGCTTGTTTCCAGTGTTTTTATCATCTTCCTTACCTTTATCATTCTTCAACCCTAAAGCCTTCGCTATGCCTTCTGCGTGTCCTCTAGCCATGTCATTTATCCACTTTGACGTCTTCATTAGCTTAGCATCGTTTGCGTTGTCGATGAATCCGCATTCTGTTAAACATGCAGGCATTTTCGATTCTCTCAATACGTGGAAGTTCGCTTTTTTCTTTCCTCTGTTTGTCATGCGGCAACGTTTGGAAACTTCTCCATGCAAGGCATTTCTATATTTAGCAGATTTAGAATTACTAGAAACGCCATTATATATAAAATCTTCATAGCCCTTTCCGCCACCTGCGTTAGTGTGAATAGATACAAAATAATCTGCTCCCCAAGCATTAGCCATATTTGTGCGCTCTCTTAGCGACAAAAATTTATCTGTTGTACGACTCATTTTTACATTTGCACCGTATTCATTTTTTAAGATGTCACGTAACTTTTTAGCAATCTTTAAAACTACATCTTTTTCTTTTAAACCGTTTCCTATAGCACCTGAATCGCCACCACCATGACCAGGGTCAATAAATATTTTAGCCATTATTATTTTTCCTCCTTGTTATCATTTTCATTTTTCAATTGATCAAATACATTTGTGATTTTACTAGGGATGTTTATACCTAACTTCCCCGCATTTTCTGTAATGCTAATACCTTCATTGGCAATTAAAAAAAGGATCATACTATTTCGCATGATCCCCCCATTTGTTCCAACTACCATATCAACGCCATTGGCAACAATCACCATTAATAACATCGCTGTCTTTTTTCCTAATCCTTTAAAAAACCGTTTAGAAGAAATATTTTGAGAATAACTTCCAACCAACACCCCCATAAAAAAATCAATAGCCATCATCACCGCTAACCATAAAAGCAAGTGATCAAGGCCGCCAAATAAATAAGCAATCGCCGCTATGCCTCCCCCTGCAATTGTTGTATATAATGTATTTGTATTTTGTTCCATGTCTCTAAACTCCTTATTTATTTTTGTCTATCAATTTATTTTCTAGTCTTTTTAACTCTTTCTTCAATTCTTCATTTTCCTTCTTTACCTTTTTCAACTCCTCTCTTTCATTTATTCCTAATGCCGTTTTGATCGCTCCATCTTCTGCAGATTCAGCTATTTGTCTTTTTAAGTCTCCAACTACGTTCGAATAAAATGCATTTAATTGTTCTATTTCATTTTCTAGTTTTTCTATCTTTTCATAGTCTTGTTGTTCCAATGGAATCACTCCTATTAATTTAATTCATTCATATATTTAAATGACCACGAATGATAAATACCGAACCTATTCTCCCTTATATAAGCTACTAATGTAATAGGAACGTCTGGCAAACGGTATAAACGAAAAGTGGAAAAAACCCCCTCTATTTTTGTTTCCCCTAGTAGTTCTGGCTCTATAACTTGATAAGGATTTTCTGTACCTTTTATATTTAATGGTGCAGGTTCCTCTAATTGTTCAAAGTAATATAAAACATACCTTCTGTTTTCAATGTTATCTATATAATGATCCAATTCGAATGTCTCGCCTTTATATTCAAGTTTATAAGTTACCTCTTTCGTAAATTCTATTGCTTTACTCATTTGTTAGTAACCACCTTTTTTAACTTTTCGTTTTCATCTATTAAAGTTTCTATAACAAAGTAAATATCATTTATTTCTTTTTCTAGTTTGTCTGTTTTTGATGATAATTCTTGCGTGGCTTTTACGTTGTATGCTAATAACTTGTCATTGTCTATAGCCGTTCCATTCCTTGTTGATATTTCTGGAGATAATTCACTAATAAAACCCAATTGTTTTTTATGATAATTACCATTTTTTACATCTTCATTATATAAAAAAGAAACAACATTTTGTTTATTTATGATATCTAACCCAACATCGTCTATCTGTTCTATGTTTGATTTAAGCGATAAAGATGAAGATTTTCCGCCGCTGTTGTACCAAAGAACGTCAATGCTTGCTGTTCCGTTAACCAATAAGGCGTTACTGTTGAATTGTTGCGCGTATAGAAAGCCACTTTTCCAATCCCCAGAGCTGTCAGTTATAGAAATAGATTCCTCATCTCTTCTGAATCTTATTCCTGCTCTAACTATTGTACCTTTGTCTCTATCTGCATATCTTCCATAAAATAACATTCCATCGTGTCTATCGCTGTATTGATCACTATATCCTTTCACATAAAATTGGAATGGTAAAGATCCTAATTTTTTATTTTCATACGCCCAAACATTTATTGCTCTTTCAGTTCCTATATTTATGTCCTGGTTCGCCATTAGGTTAATACTTCTGTTTGCCGCTAATACAACATCGCGAGTCCAAGCTTCTAACGCTACGTTCCCGCGATTAGATAGCATTGTTATCCCTCTTACTCCTTCACCTAATCCATCGAATTGCCAACGTTTAGAAAAGAATTCGATTGTTCCCGATCCTAAATAGGTGTCCTCTTCACCACCGCCATTAATGATTGTTGATATTCCATAGTCGGAAACATAAATGCTTTTATCCTCTGAATCATTTCTAAAACGTAAATAACCTTTATCAATCCTTATTTTTATATCGTGAGTGCTAGTTTCTCCAAACCACGTACGCGTGTAAGAACCACGTGATTCAAAGAAATTACCATCTATCATTGTATATTCTTTACTGTCTCCGCCGTATATTTTAATCTTGTTTACGTCTAACGTTCCAGCTTTTAATTTATTTACGGATAAATTTGCAATTTTTGCGTCATCTACTGCTAAGTCTGCAATTTTCGCATTTGTGATGGCGGCGTCAATTATATTCGCCGTATCTATAGCGGCTTTTGCGATTTTTGCATTTGTGATAGCTGCGTTTTTAATGGCTGCGTTTCCAACTGCTAAATCTGATATGTGTGCTTCGTTGATAGCGGCATGATCTATCTTTGCTGATGTAACTGCCAGATCTGCTAACTTTGACGATCCTATAGCACCGTCAAATACCTTATCTTCTACAACTGACCCATCCGCTAATTTATCAGCCGTAACTGCTAAATCAGCAAGTTTTTCAGCGTTAACCGCTCCTATTTCTATGTCAATGTTTCTTATTTGCGCTGTATTGGCGCTTACTTGCTCTGTATAATCGCTTGGCGTTCCATGTGTATTAATAGCTCTAATTCGATAATACCATTGTTCATTTACATTGGCTTTGTGATTATAACCGCCTGTTTTACCTCTATAAATTAAATTGCTTGGATCTGGTGCGAATCCATTTACTTGTGAAGCGTAAACCTCATAAGCAGATATATATACTTTCGGATCGTAATCCCACGTAAGCATAACAGTTTGAAAAAGTCCGTCCGCTTTTAAATTTGTTGGCGTTGGTGGTTTTATATCTGGAAATCTTCCGTCATCTATTGGTCCGCCGCCGCTATCCCATCTATCTGCCCTGTCTTTCACTTTGTCAATAACCCAATCAATTTCAACGTCTCGTTCATCTAATTCTAAAAAGTTCCCTAGTACCAAATTGCCATTAGAGGGATTTCCGATGTCATATTCCATGCTTATAACGCGTGTTTCTATTAATACTTTAGGTTTTATATAAAAATCCCTTACAATTCCTGTATCTCCTACGAATGTTTGTTCGTGTTCATAGCCTGCCAATCCATGAAATGTTATTATATCCATTTCATATTGTGCTTTAGGTTCTTTTTGGTCTTCCTGCAACGCCTTCCACGTTTTCATTAATAAATTTTCTGGATTCTCTTCATTTCCATCTTCAAACATGCCAAATCTATGTTGCATTTCGCCGTTTTCGTCTGGTATTCCATGTATTTCCCTTGCTTCTGGATCTCCTACCCATTCTCGACCTTTTGGCTTGTCTATTGGATCACCATTTTCTTTAGACCAAACAACATCTCGAAAAGTTATTTTCCTTGTATAACCACCTGTACGTTCGCCTTCCTCGTCTTCTATTTCCAATGAAGAACCCTTTCCATAAAGCGCGGTTTTCGGATAGTATAAAACGGTTCGTTTGATATTTTTTATATCCTTTCCGATCTCAAATCGTTTACCTGTGTCTTTTCCTTTGCGTTCAACTAAATCAATATATCTACCTGCTATTCGATTTCCTTTTACCTCTATACGGTCAACAATTTCTCCGCCCCATATATCAGTTAATTTATCCAAGCTATCATAGGCATTATCAAAATAAAAACTTGTTGAGTTTGTACCTAAATCAGCAACATTTCCGACTTTCCAACGTGATTTTTCTAATATTATCCCCAAAACAAATTCAGCCGTCCTATTTTGTGGACGTTTCTCTTCAATGATCACATCCGTTAATTCTTGCATACCTGGCAAGCATTCAACTATTTTTTCCTTCGCTTCTCCGTCTGAATCATCAATTTCACGGATTGTGAATAATCTTAGTCGCCCCTCTAAATCCTTAAATGCTACTTGATTCCCACCCACTAAATATTCCGCTCTTTCATCCTCCATAGGGTATTCTATAGTTAGGGAAATCGGTTTTTCTACTGTCTCATGAAAAAATGCCGTTTTATATTTTCGCGTTACTGCTAGTAAATTATCTTTCTTGTCAAAAATAATGATAGGTTGTTTCAACGTTTCACCGCCTTTCTATAACCATTTTTCAGTGTATTTTGTTTCCAAATCCATAGCGGGAATAGTGGCTATCCTGTTATATCCAGGCTTTAAATAAAAAAAGTCTGCTTTCATCAAGTCGATAGCAGGCATTTTCAATTCTTTATTTATATATACTTTTTCTTTTTTACAATCCGCTTCCACTATGTCACCTGGTTGGAAGTTAAAGATTATTCTTAGTGATTCACCGTTAGAATGTAAAAATTCAACATATGGCGCGGATTCTTTAAGTGTCGCTTTAAAATATGGTGGCGTCTTTGCGTTTCCCTTTACAGTCATTTCACTAACTTGTGCTATTTCTGCCCATCTAATCGCCATTTAATCACCTTCTAAACTTGCATTTCATCTTCTATTGCGGATAATCTGGCTTCTATGTCATCAAGCCGTCCTTGTATGTTCGTTATGTCGCTGTCGTTACTAGATTTATAATTATTTAAATCTGTTCTTACTGTCTCTAAATCCGAATCTATGGCAAGCTTTCTCCATTCTGTCCAACGGTTTGGAGAATCATTCCAATGTCTAAAATACATTCCAATTTGACTATCGTTAAAAGCGTGTTCAAAATATAATTGCGACATCCTGTTATTTGCTACTTTCACAGTTAACACTGTTCCGTATGTATGAGGATATCCTGTTTGATTCGTTACATTAAATACAGTTGCGCCAATAGGATAATCGTTACCGCTTACGCTTCCGTCAACTGCGGGAATTACGGTTATTTGTTCGCTTGTCACATTATGGGGATTATTTTTGTCTGATTTATGATTGTTAATGTTGGTGGCATTAGTGTTTATATCGCTTGAATTGCTGTCAACATCCGCCCTTAATGTTGAAATAGTTCCATCTATTGAAGCGTCCTTATCTTGTAAATCTTTTACCGCTCCATCAATAATATCTGCGTTTTCGCCAAAACTAGCAATCGAATCGCTTATAATGTCTGTCAATTCTGGCTTTGTTAATTTAAGGTTAGGTGTTGATGTCGCCATCTGCTAATTCCTCCCATGTTTTACTTGCATAGTCTTCCCAAAATAAACGTCTTATTGTCGTTTCTGTGTGTTCGTCTCCATATTTGTATGGATCAAAGCATACAATTTCAATTTCAAAATCATAAACACCGACATTTTCCCTATCGGCGTTTTCTTCTACACCCCCAGATATTCCGTAATAAGTCCTATCCTTTTCATCGTTGAATACAATCGGAACAACATTATCAGTCTTCAATACGCCATTCAGTTCTTCTGTTTTTTTTCGTAATTCTTCTAATGTCTTGCTGTACATTCTAAATTGGCAAGTCAATATTCTTTCTGGTATTCTTTTGCTCCTTTGATAAGCGCCGTCTCCTCCTGGTACACTGTCCATTTCTATTTCGGTACTTACAACCCCTCGGCCAGATATCGAGACTACGCGAACATAAGAAGAAAGGTCAACGCCGTTAAATGTTATCATTTCTTCACCCTCTAAGCTTTTCGCAATCTGTAATTATTCCGTTTTTGAAGTTTTGTTATATCATCTACAAATGTTTTATATTCAGTTCCTCCTAGTGTTAAATGTAATTCTATAGGACGTTGTTTTGTGTCATTCTTGCCTTCTCTTCTTCTATCTGTTTCTATTATTTTTTGTTCTGTGATGTTTCTATAAGTTAACGGTATATTTTCACTTAATGGCAACTTAGTATTCCTTAGTCTATTTATAAATCCTTTTGTTTCTGGTACTTCTGGTTTCATCCATTCAGACATTTGCCCGGATTTTTTAATTATTGAAGTTTTTTCTCGATCAATACCCTTTACCCAACCAATACCCATGTTTTTGGCAATCGTGTCTCTCATCCAACGGGAAGGGGATTTAATTTTGAATGCTCCTGTTAATGTTTTCTTTATTCCCCCTGCTATGTCTTTTACTTTCTTTGTTACTGCCCCCGCCATTGATCCAATCCCATTGATCAATCCTTGTATAATGTTTTTACCTATAGAAAACAAATTAATAGATTTCAAAGGTGAAGTTATATAGCTTTTGACTTTTCTAAATGCTGCGCTTGTTTCGGTTTTTAATGTATTCCATGCTCTGACCGCTCCATCTTTTAGACCATTAGCTATATTAATAACGGATGATTTCATTGTATTCCATGCGTTTGTAGCACTTGTTTTTATTCCATTTACAATGTTAACAACGGACGTCTTAAGGGCATTCCATGCATTTGTAGCACCCGACTTTATAGCGTTCACTATACTAATTACGGATGATTTCAAAGCGTTCCATATACTTGTAGCCCTTGATTTTATGTTATTAACAATGTTAATAACAGATGATTTCAAAGCATTCCATGCGTTTGTAGCGCCTGTTTTTATTGCGTTAACTATACTAATAACAGATGATTTCAAAGCGTTCCATGCATTTGTAGCGCCTGTTTTTATTGCATTTACGATGGTTATAACGGCGGTTTTTAAAGCGTTCCATATATTTGTAGCTGTTGAAACAAGGCTTTTTACAATTGAAATTATGCTTGTTTTTATACCGTTCCATATGTTGGAAGCTGCGCTTTTAATACCGTTCCAAATTGCTGTTATTGTTGCTTTAAATCCGTTCCATATGTTTGTGGCTGTATTAATAGTTACAGTCCATAAATTAGAGAAAAACTCTTTAATGGTTGACCATAGACTTTTAAAATATGATACTACCGATGCCCATGTCGCCTTTAATGATTCCCAAACTGTGGAAGCAACTTGTATCATTCCTGTCCACAAAAGGGAAAAGAATTCTTTTATGGATGTCCATATACTTTTGAAGTATTCAATAACTCCAACCCATACCATTTTTAGGGATTCCCACACAACTGTACTAATTACTTTTACAGATTCCCACAAGTTCGCAAAAAAATCTTTTATCGGATCCCAATATTGAATTATTAATGTAACAGCCATAACAGCAAGTCCAAGGACAATCATCCAGGGATTAGCCATTAAAACCATATTCATAGCTTTGATTGCAAGCTTTACATTGTTGATGATCTTTATGACTGTGTTCATTGTTGCAAAGCTTAAAACCATAGACACTACGCCTGCACCAATGGAAGTGAGTAATGGCAACCACGGTTTTAATGTGTTATAAACTGATTGTATTTTTTCTATTACGTCTGGGATATGATTTGCTATATTTGTTAAAACTTCTGCAAACTTGTTTCCCATTGACTGAATAATATTTTCAATGCTTTTAAATCTTGTTTTTGATAGTCCTTCATCTAGTTTTTCAATAACATTTGTCAACCCACGAACAACAGCCGTTTTCATGTTCGTGAAAGAAGTGCGGATACCGCCGCTAGCTTCTTTTGCTATATCAGCAAAGCCACCTGTTTTATTGCTTAATTCAACGATCTTCTCGTTAAATTCGTCAAATGTTATATTTCCTTCTTTTAAAGCTTCGTATAAATCATTTTGTGCAGATTTTCCTGTAAAACCGAATGCCTTAGCTGTTTCATTTAATGCTATAGGCATTGTTTCTTGCAATGTCCGCCATGATTGCAAATCAACTTCGCCCTTAGCAAGCATTTGAACATATTGTTCAAGTCCTCGTTCTGCGTCTGCCGTACTTGCCCCACTTGCCAAAAATGCATTATTTAATGCAAGCGTTGTATCTACTGCGCCATCTAAATCACCTGTCATCATGGCTATTCTTTGTGTTGTACTCGCTACGCTGTCTAATGTTGTCGGCAAGCCTTGAATGCCATCTGAAAGCTTGTTAATTGCTTTCTCCGAATCTTGCGCATCAAATCCCATTAATTGCATGACCCTGGGAAAGTTATTCAAGGTGTCATAACGTGATATAGCACCATCAAGCGATTGCTTCACCATGTTAATCCCTTTACTAGCCAATCCCACAAGTCCAAGCGCTGCAACTAACTTCCCTATGCTTAGTGAACTTTTTTGTGCTGTTCCTGCGATTGCGCCAATACTTTTATTTACATTCGCTACGCCTTTAACAACTTTCCCGTCATCAAGTATTACATCAATTACAACTTTTCCATCTGCCACGTATTTCACCTCCAATAGTTAATAAATCTATTGGAGCTCGTGGCCCTCTTATTGTTTAAATTTATTTAAAGTGTTACATCTCGTACACTTGATTTCAGCTTTTCCTTTTAATTTTGCTAGTAATTTATTGCACTTTTTACATCTAACTTCCTTTAGATTGTTCACATTAAAAAACACCCTCAAAATAAAAAAGATTATTCTTCTTTCAGCTCGTATATTTCTTTTAGTTTCTTTATTCTGCTTCGTTCTTTTGAAGTGCCTTTCCCTTTTGGAAGTTCCATTGTTCTAATTTCAAGCACTTCTTTTAGCTTCGTGTCTCCCTTTAATCCACCTAGTAAAGCTTTAAACTTATCCCAATGCATTTTGCCTTGCATTTCGATCAAATCAATACCATAATCTTGATAAAAAGAAGCAAAGATATAATCTGCGTCTTGTTTTAAAGAAAAAACTTTTTCTTCTTTATTATCCACATTTGGCATGGGATTCCCTTCGATGTCTAATTTTTGTTTTTCTTCCTCGTTGTCGATTGTGCTTTTAAATATTTCATAAAATATCTTTTCTTTTTGTTCTATGTCGTAATCAAGGTCAATTCCTAAAAGCATATAAAGTCCTGTTTCGATTTGTACTATGTCATCCAGTTCTTCATCATTTAGCATGTCAATGAGTCTTAAAACATTATCAAAGCTTAAATCAATTTCATATTCTTTTCCATCTATTTCAACGGTATCAGTCAATGGATAAGCAAGTGATAGCATTACGCTTCACCTACTTTTTATTTTTGTTCTTTATATACTTCTTCGCCTTTTCAACTTGCGATTCAGTAAAGCCCATTTTTTCTAATTCTTTGCTTATGCCCTCATACAATTGTTTGTAATAATTAGTTAGAATAAAAATAGATGGTGATAATTCGTAAATTTGTACAAATGCCCCTTCTCCAAGCATTAAATCAAACGATTTTTTAAGAATGTCTTTCGCTTTTTCAAAAATAACTTCTTCTTCTTCATCCTCATCAACTTCTATTGTTTCTATTTCCTTGAAAGTTTCGAATGACTTCTCATAAAAGTTTTTAATAGATTCATCCGATACATCAAATTCAAATTTTAACTTTCCTATTTCGACTGGTATTGTTGGTTTTTCCGTTTGAATTTTAATTGCCAATTAAATCAACCCCCATTAATATAAAAATATAAAAAAAGAGGGATAATATTACCCCTCTACACCTCCACCGCCTTCTCCTGCTCTCGTTATTTCTGGCTTCGCATCCCAACTGATAGCGCAACCGAATGTAGCGTATTCGGTTGCTTCCCCTCCTGTCGGTACTATGTCCGTTACTGTCGCGCGGCCTTCATATACATCACCATTTGATCTTTCTTGTTTATACATGATCTTTCTGCCTTCTCCTGTCTCAAACTCCAGGCCTGCAATAAACTTCATTGCTTCGTCTTCATCGTCATAAAAACCTTCAAACGTGTAAGTCTTTTTCACTGACATAACGTCCGATTCTGGCGTTCCGTCACCGTCATAAAATCCGATATCCTCAACGTCTTCATCTGGTTCATCTTCTACACTAGATATATATTTAGCTAGTCTCATATATTCTGGCTCTGTTATTCCGTCCGTTGGGATCGGGGCAACAAAATGTTTTGTTAAAGCATTCTTTTTTCTAGCCATTCTCATTCACTCCTTGATAAATGGTTATACTTGCACTAATGTTTAAAGCCCAAACAAAAAAACCTTGTTCATCTTGTGTAACAAGGTTAGGTAATGATCGTGTTTCTATTTTTTGAAAGTCATAACTTCCATTTTGTGATGGTAAATACTCTAAATTTTCAAGCGTTTGATAAATCTTTGTAAGTGCATCAAAGCAATTGTGTTGATCTATGCTTTTTGCATTAACTTGTATTTGATAGTCTTTGTCTCTTTCGCCATCATAATATACAGTTTCCTCACCGCCTGGCATTGCCATGATGGATAAGCTTTCACCTTCATCTAATAAGCCAATGGTACAGTGAGCATATAAACCAAAGCTATTTATTTTATCTTTTAACCTATCCAAAAAATCTAATTCCATTTATTTCATCGCCTTTTTAGTAATTCGTTCCCACGATTTCCCATGTATCGCTTTGGCCTTACTATCCCATTTAGGACCTGTTCCAGGTGTCGTAAATTTAGCGCCAAAGTTATAATATTGTTTTCTGGCATAAGGAACATTGTAAATTATTGATTTCGCGTTCATTGTTATAGATGATTGATTCCGTAAATCCCCAGAAAGCATAGGTATATATGGATTAGAATCGGCATACACTTGATTAATAAGTGTGTATTGCCCTAGCTTCGTCATTCTGTCTGTTTTAACTTTAACGCCTTTCAAATCTTTCTTTACGCTTATTGGCATTTAAATCACTTCTAGTTCATAATGTCTTATTTCGTTTTTATTCGGATAGTAGCAATCTACTATCTTTTCAAGTTTGTAAGTTCGGTTATTAAAAGTGATTCTTGACTCTTCAATGAATTTATCGGGAATAGGTTTACTGTTCGTTGTATCAACAAAAACAATTCCATCAGCCAAAACCTTTTTTTGCGTTGAATCTCGACTGAAAACAGTCGAGTTATCAAAACGAACATGTTTTATTTCAATTGGATCATCATATATCGGATTTCCCCAATCATCTTTGTCGATATACTCTTCATAGGTGATGGTATGGATAAGCCAACTTTTAGGAAGCGGTTTAACTCTCATTAAATCACCCCAATGGATCTATTTAGTAACCCTGTATCATTTAAATAAATGTAAACGTCATTGCTAATGATGTTATTCTTTGTTTCTTCTTGGCTATTAGATGATCTGGTATTTTGAGCCATGGTTGTACGCCCTATTAGTACATGTGACGGCTCGTTTAACTCGTGGGATGATATAGCACCCATGTCATGGAAAAATTGTACTTGTGCGGCAACTGCTTTTTTAAATTTTGTACGTCTGAATTCAACATCATCATCAAGTGAATTAAATTGATAAAAATTGCGGGTAACATGATCAAGCACGTCACCCGCGATAAGTACTAACTTATTAAATTCTGTTTCCTCGATCTCCGATAATCCGAATTCATTGTATTCATCGTATGTTAGATAAGGCATTCAATCACCCTAACTTCCTGCACCTTCTAGCGCTTCTAATCTCGCAATAATATCATTATATTGCTCTTCCGTTCCAAAGCCTGGATCGCCTTTGTCTCCCTTTGCTCCCTTGTCTCCCTTTGGGCCTGGATCACCTTTTGGACCTTGTGGACCTGGATCACCTTTCGGACCTTTACCGCCGCCACTAATCAATCTTATATAATTCACCGTTTCACCCGCTTTGGCAGATTGGATTGTATAACCAATTTTCGGCGGATCTTCTTCTTTCATAGATTCAACTAACTTCCCACCATCTGTGCAACCAACGGAAACGCCTATGCGAATATCTTCCGCCGCTTCTGCTGTCCATACTTCACGATTTTTAATTTCCACTTGCACTGTTTCATCTTTTTCAACATCTCTCGTGGAAACAAAGTCAGGCGCTTCACCTTCTATAGCTAGTCTAATTCTAATTTCATCTAAATCAGTTCCACCTGTTCGAGTAAGAACGACTAATCTATTTGCAGGGATTTCCTCTATTGCTCTGGCTTCGAATTTCACCATTGTAACCACTCCTTTTTTTACTTTTGAAAGAAATGTTTATTACCCTTCAACTCCGCCGCTATCAACAAATGTAACTTTAACAACTGCTTTTTTATTGTCGTCAATGATGAATTCGCCCGCTTTACCTGCGCCTTGTAATGCTACGCCGTCAAAGTCTTCTGATTCAATAGTACGTACAGTATTAATGCCTGTGAAGGCTTTAGCAATGTTAGTAATGTAAGTGTAAGCCACTTCTCCCTCTTGCAATAAATGCTCTGGAATATCTTCAACAATGAACCCTTTAAACTTAACAATCTCATTTTCATCAATATTAGCGGATGAATCTTTTTCCTTAGTAGTTAAAGGATGATCAACAATAACGTTGTAAAGTTCTGGTGATACCTTAGCAACTTTAGTCCCAATTGCTTCAATGTTTGTGTAATGAGAAGCCAATTCATTGAATAACTTCAATACATCATCTTCGCCATAAGTGGCAAGCTCTTTTGTTTCCCCTGCTACTTTTGAAATGAATAGGGAATGCCGTTGATTGAATTTACTCATTTTCGCTTGCGCTTGTAAGTCTAAGCGATCTGCAATTGCTTCATTCATGTCGTTGTTTACTGTGTGGCGGTCAATTCCTTCATGATAAGCCCATTCCCACGTGTAAGGCACTGGCGTATCTGTATAAATGATTTCAGTACGTGGACCGAACCGCGTTGAATTTCCTGTACCTTTTCCAAATGCTGTGTCTTCGTCCTTGTTATATTCACTTCTTACAACAACTGGAATATCTGATGTTTTAACGTGAAATGCTGTTTCATTGTGTTGAACGCCGTCTAATGCTTCAATCTCACCTCCGAAAAAGTCGCGGAAATAAGCCTGTTTATTAAATACGGCTTGTAATAACTCCTTATATTGTTTTTGGAAACTACGAACGTTTAAATCTTGGTTTGCTGTTGTCATTTTTTTCATTCTCCTTTATTTATATTTTGCTAGTTTTGCTTTAAATGGATCACTTTCACCTAATCCATCGCTTGTATGTTTACCTGTCGTAAATTTAGGTTTTGGTTCTCCTTTTTGTTCCTCCTGTGCAAAGTGTGGATACTTTTCAATAACTTCTTTAATAGCTGTTTCCATATCCACATCATCGGAAAGCATGTTCTTAGCTAAAATAACGACATCTTCAACCGATTCACCTTTTACACCTTGCTTCATTGCACTGATATGTGCCTTTAATGTTTCGTTTTCCTTTGAAGCGTTGCTATAGCTTTCTTCTAGTTCTTGCAATCTTTCTGCTTGCTTTTCTGCTTCTGTCTTTTGGCTTTCCTGCCATTCTTTAAACTTTCGCATGCCCTCCTTTGCATTTTCAAAGTCTTCCACTCCTAATTGCTTCAATAGCTTTTCTTGTTGTTTTTTCGTTTCTCTAGAAATTAGATTGTTTACATCCTCTTGAGTAAACGTTTTGTCCTCTGATTGTTGTTGGGAATCAGTACCCTTTTGATCTGTTTGTTCTTGTCCTCCAGATTGTTCATTTGGTGTCTGGTCACCATCTATGCCTTCTTCGGCAAAAAACTGTAAATTCAAAGGTAATTTATTTACTAACATATAAAACCCTCCATTGCGGATAATGTCCTTATGTTTTATTTAACGTCCACAACATATAAACGGACATAAAAAATAAGCCTTTTAATGTCGTGCTAAGGACAATTTTATTTCCAAATAATTACTCTTTCTTTGTCGTAACGTCTTGGCAATTCATGTTCACTTATAAACTCTCTTATTTTTGCTTGCCTACTTCTTACCAATTTCTTATAACGTTCTATTGTTTCTGGATGTCCTATTTCCTCTGCAAGTTTTAACGATCTTTTAGCCTTTCTTATTTGTCGTTCATAACAACGTTGTTTTTGTACAAGTTTAGCCTTTTCTTGTGCTTCTTCTGGGTCATATTGTGGTTGATTGTTTTCATTTAAACCTTCAATAAATGGGAAAAATTGATGTCTACAATTGATTCCCCTAACGCCCCACGGCTCTCCGTATCCAAATTCATAAATAGATGGATATTTTGATTTGTTTTCTCCTGGCTCTTTCAAAGAAGCTATTTTACCTTGAATGAGACTGCATGCTTCTCTAGCGTCTGGCAAGCTACTAACAAGCACTAAATCAACGTCATAATCTTGCATTCTACTCATTCGTAATTCGTTGTACGTCCTGTTAACTGTGGATCTAATAACTGTGTCAGCGTATCTCTCTAAGTACCAAACATTCCCGCCTTTGTCTATGAATGTTGTCTCTATACCTTTATTAGCCCATCTTATAACCGTTTCGGCTATTGCTTTGTTAACCGTTTTTGTACCTGCTAATACTTTCCCTGTTGTTTCTTCTATTATCTTCCTGTACATCCTTGTTACAGTGCCTTCTCCGTAATTGGTTGTTATTAGCGTTTGATTAACAAAGTTGTTATACTCTCTAAATGTTTGTCGTACAAAAGACTCTAAAACACTATCTATATGGCTAGGTTTTGGAATTGGTTCATATATACCGCTTAATTCTCGATCTACACTTTCAATTGTTGCAATACCTGTATTTATAATTGCTTTCCTTATTTCCTTTTCGGCTATTCCTGTTTTTTTAGATAATGCTTTTATCGTCTCTTTATTTATTAGCCTTAATTGGTTCATTTTGTCTAACTGCCATTGGAACACATTATCTTTTGAAACATCTGCGCCTTCTGCTGTTTTTAACCGCTTAGCAATCATTAAAAATATTTCTTCTTCCAATGCCCTGTAAATGTCTGTGATTGGTTCAGTGAAAATATCTAGTTGATATGGTGTTATTTTTGGACGCTTGGGATTCATGGTAATCAGACCTTTAAAGCAATAATCGTACTGTAAATAATAGACACACAAACTATAATTACTGTTGATACACTCATTTAATCACCCTTCGCATTTTGTTAATAACATTATTCTTGGTGTTTTTGTTTCCTTTCCACATTGTTCACGTTTAAAAATACTAAGTTTTACACTTCCGATTTTCTTTTCTCCGACTTTCGATAATAAATGAATCATACAATCACTCCATAGCACCAAATAAAACAGATTCATTTCTTAATTCGTCAAGCTCTGGCATGTTTCTCTTCTCTTCTTCCGCTATCTCTTTCAATATTTCAATCGCTTCTTCTTCCGTTACTCCATGTACTTTCATAATTGCACGTTTTTTCGATTGAAGTCCATTTATAACCATTTGCGCTTGTTTTTCTATTTCCGCCGCTTTGTCTTCTGCGATGGAATCATCAAAAGCAATCGTAACTTCATATTCGTTCGGCGCGTTATATAAATCATGCAATTCAGCAATCGCGACAATAGAATCAATTAATTCTTGCAGTCCGGATTCTATGATAATTTCGTGTGATTGCTTAGATTTAAATGTCTTGGACTGTTCGCTTATTACTTCTGTAGCGGTTTTCATGCTTTCGCCATCAAATGTAAATGTACCACTTGAAAAACCTGTTTGCATTGCGAATATGTTTAATAAAGCATTGATTGCCGCTATATGCTCGTCAACACGTAAAGTTACATTCATTTCTTGTATTTTCATGTCGTCCATGTTGTCAGTATGTAAAGCTTCGTATGTTTCATCACTTGAATCAAAATAGCGTTTTGCTGTTCCGTTCGTTGGATCTATTACAGTTTTAACCATGTGTGAAGGTACGATGATGCGTTTTTTACCAAGTCTAAATTCTCTGTTGAAGCTGTCGAATGCTGTATCGATAGCTTTCATGGTGTCTAAGGCGTTCGCGTATAAACTAATGCCAAGCGGCGATTGTGTATCGATGTTATTCGCTGTGTTCGGCTTTATATAAATAAAAATAGGTTTTTTCAGTCCTGCTATTCCTGTTCTTTCTTCTAGCTCTGGATAAATTGTACTTAAATCTATTTTCACCCCTAAATCATCGCCGTTTTTGGACTCGTAAACCTCATTAACAATATGATATACACCTTTGTCAAAGTAATGCCATTCAAGATGAGTATATTTCTTATCGCCTTTTTTAGTTTCATTTAAAAATACGCCGCCTGTAATGGTTTCATTATTCCACTGTAACGGAATGAAGCAATCCGCCGTAACAAACGATAGTTTTATTTCACCATCTTCAACGTATGGTTTTATAACCATTCCGCCCATTGCGAAAGAGTATTCAAGGTAATCTTGGAATTTTTTATCAAACTTGTTATGTTTTAATACGTCATCAATAAATTCCTTTAATCCGTCATCACTAATGGATATGTCGCATTTTTCATTAAAAACTAATGAAGCCATTTCACTAGCGGAGGTCTTGGCCATGTTCAGTGTGTCCATTCTCCGCGTTTTCTTCCCTTCCACTGTCTGGTAAGTTATTTTGTGCCAAGCTTCATAATAACCTTTGTAAAGCTCTTTCCACGATTCTATTTGTCTATACATTTCCTCATTTATTGATATATCTTTGTGTTTCGCTAACTTTTCTATTCCCTTGATTAACCCCATCTTATACATCACCTGCCTTATCTTTGAAATTAGGCGTTTTAACATTGGATCACCACCTAGAATTTAAGCCCTAACTTTCGTAAATTATCATTAACGTAATATTGGAACATGTCGCATGTGTGATCATCGACTTCAATAACTTTCGGTTTTGCCGTTTTTAAACTATCTTGATCCCAAGCATACTTTCTATGCTCTTCAATAAAAATCTGGTTATTTGGTGTATCTAAATAATAAAAACGCCCCTGCGCTAATAAATCGTGGACGTTGTCAATCATATCTATTTTAGTTTTCTTTGCTATTGGATGAAGTCTTATTCCATAGTCTTTAAATATTTGGTTACGTAAAGCACCTTCTGCGCTGTCAATTGTTTGTACATCAAAAGGCTTTTTATACTTTTCCCTAACGGATTGCAACCATTCAAAAAATGCTTCTGATAATTCGGATGGCGCTTTCTTATTTACCTTTCCATGTGGGGAATAATACCACGTATCAAGCAATATAACCTTCCCTTTTTTCGTTAAAGCAAAAGAACCATGTGTTGTAGCGCTTGATTGGTGCCCGCCGTCTGTCGATGTATCAATTAATAAAATGTCGTCATCTGCAGGTAATTCATTCAATGGTTGGAATAGATTCATATTATAAACGTTGTCGCCCATTCCAATGATTTCCCCGCCGTACATCCATCGCCAATAGTCATAATCATTAACTTTGTACTTCTCTATCTTATTGACCATCTGCTTAGATAGAAAGCCTTTTTCATCTTCTAAATATGTTGAATGGTGTAAAAAGTAATTATCATCATTTCTTTTGCTGTCTTTCCACTCATTAACCCATTCATAAGGATTTCTAGGTGGATTATAAGAATAATAGACTCTTACCTGCTTTTCCCCTAAATCTTCACGTATGAAGGTATCTTCTACAACGTCAATATCTTCAACGCCTTTAAATTCTGCCAATTCCTCAAACCACAATGCCATTACATAACCTTTTGCAATCTTGGCTGATTTTATTTTCATTGGATCATCAACGCCGTAAAAGTAAAAAGCTGTACCTGTCGGTTTATGTTCTATTATTAGCGGCGATTTCCCAAATCTAAATTCACTTTCGATACCTAACATATATATTGCCCATTTTATTTGTTCGTAAACGGATGTCGAAAGATATTTGCCAACCTTACGCAAACAAATAACATTGCCTTCTTTATCTTCCATGAAGTCAACGACAAGTTTCAAACTAATAACGGATGACTTCATGGATGATCGGCCACCGCTTAAAATGCTATAAGGCTTTTCGTTTATCCAAAATGAATAAAAGTTACGATTTATCAAATCCATGATGTATTTAACCGCTGTCATCTTCCATTGCCTTCCTCATCGCTTCTTTATCTTGGACAATAACAACTCTTCCTCCTCCGCTTTCTTCGTTCTTCGTTTCCACCTGCGTTTTCTCTATCTCTGCTTTTAGCTTCTCCGCCTGCAATCTCTTCTTCTCTTTGTCATCTAGTAAATCAAAGTATTTAGAAAGCATTTCTAACGCCTTCATCTTATCGGCTAGCTTAATAGAAACTCCGTCTTTCCCCTGTTTTACTTCTGTCACTATCGTTCCATCAATTTTGTTAGATTGCTTAAAATCAACATAATTAACTATCTTCTTTTCCTTTTTCTTCTTACCAAATTCAACATAATCAGTTATATCAGCAAAGGCAATATCAATGTACTTCTGTAACACATCACGAACATCTAATTTTAATTCGTTCATTTGTTCTGCTTTTAAACGGTCTATTTCGGCGCTTACCTTAGGATTCCTTAGGATGCGATGACCTTCTACCATTGCTGTTGAATAGGCGCATTCATACGCTTTTTGATATGCTTTTGTTGCATTAAAGTATTTAATATAATAAATGCAAAATAGCCTTTGTTTATCTGTCAAATTATCTTTTTTATCCATTTACATTCAACCCCACCCCCGCGTGTTTTTTGTGCGGATCTATAAATAAGTAGCACTAAATAAGTAAGCTAATACAGACAAAATAAACACCGCCAAATAATTAGCCTTTTCTTTATCTCTTGCCCTTTCACTCGTCATCATAACAAAGGACAAAAACATGATCGCAATCATTAGCGCTTTAAATAGTGCATTCATATTATCAACACCTTTTTATGTATAAATAAAAAAGCACCCTTTTAAAAGAGTGCCTAAAATGTACACATACTAGTTACAAGTTTTCCACGCTTGTAACATCGCTACTTACATAAAATTGTCTAATACGTGGACTAGGATTTGCACCTAATAAACAAACTCTTGTTTGCACACCTGCGTTTACCTATTCCGCCACCACGTAAAAATATCATAGCCGCCCTCCAACTAAGAGGGTCGGCTTGAAAGGTAAGGGGAGAAAATACTGTTTGCGGTCAAAGGAATTGAACCTTTGTTAGCACCTGCACCGCCACGTGTCAAGGGAAGGACCAATAAGCCCTTTCCCTCCGAGCGCCCCTCATACGCTCTTTTTTAGAAGACATCACACAACATACAGTTAAAAAACAACTCACCACATATTGTTTATCCTATCTTAGCGAAAAATGTGTTGTTGGTTTTCCAAGCCAACAACTATTAACATGTCATTTTCTCTACACTACCATCATAACACCGTATTTTCAATAAGTCAGTACCATAAAAGTACCATGTTTATCTTGTTATATTACTGCTTATTCGCTTCATGTGTCGTTCGCTATATCCTAATTCTTCGGCTATTTCTGCCAATGTCTTTCCTTCTATAAAACGTTTATAAGCTACTTCATATTCTAACCCTTCTAACTGATTTAAATGCTTCTCTGCTGTCTTCTTTATCCTTTTCTTCAGCTCTAAAAGCCTAGCAATATTATTATATCTCTCTGCTACTCTATCCCTAAATTCCGCTGCCCTATCCAGCGGCAATGGAATATATCCCTCTGTACCTGGATTTTCTGGATTCTTCAACATCAATTTATTGTTGATGTTATATTCTGCTTCTGCTTCATCTAGCATAGCTTCTAAAAACTCCACTTCCTGGCATATATCTTTATATATGTTAAATAATTCTTTTTTATCGTTCATTCAGTTAACCACCTTGTACTTCAATTGATTTAAGAATATCTTTCAAACTATTACATGCCCTTTCGTACGTTTGCGCTACACCTCGCCATGAAATATAATCGCCCTCATGACTTGAAGCTTTAACCAACATTTCACCTTTGCTTATCCTAGAAAGATATTGTCCGTCCGTTCCTGTCTTTCCTTGTTCTCTCATTTCTTTGTACTCCTGCCCCTGCGCTATCTCTGCCATACCTTCATAATATCTTTGTTTCTTCCTGTGCCATGCCGCTATTGCCCATGCTTGTCTTTCTGCGCCTGTATATAGATATTGCATTTTAGCTATTTCATAAGGCGCTAGATGATCCATGCGATCATCCAACACCTTTATTTGTTTTATATAATTTTCGTGAGATTTTTCATGCTGTTTTAATTCTTTCAAGTCGATGTCCTCCAATTTATCCCACCTTCTTTAAAACATCTTTTTGAAACTTCGTTAACTCAACTTCCTTCTTTGTCGCTTCCGCAATCTTAGCTAAAACAAAAGCGTCTCTCACATTGTCGCTGTTATGTTCAAATCCCCAACGTTTATAAATAGGAAGGATCATCTCTTCTTTTTTAGTGTTTCCTTTTCCTGTAGCAAATTTCTTCAACCCTCCTGGAGATACTTCTATGTATGGATATCCTGCCCGATATAGTTCCGCACGGATCATCCACCCTATACCATATTGAACGGATACTCCTTTTCCCCTCGATCCATACGAAAATCCCTCAATTGCTATTACATCTTTTCTTTTTAATCTTGATATAACTTGTTCGGCGATATGCATGAAGCGAATCGGATCCTTCTTGTGATTTGTTTTTGTTTCTTCTGCTGTTATGACCTCGTCATCACTTAGGATGACAAGGCCTGTTTTTGTACTTGGATCAATACCGACAAAACGCATTATTGCAATTCACCAATCCAATCATTTAGAAGCTCTATCTTTCTTTCTAATCCGTTTCTATCTCGCTGTAACTCGTGAATTCTGCTAGGTATCCCATCAATTACTTTTGGTCTATCAAAGTTTTCTTCTATCCTTCTATTTAAATTATCAATTGCCATTTCGATATCTATAATCTTATCTTGATAAATATATTTCAATTCTTCTAATAACGCTGTTTTATTCATTTCTATCAATCACCTTTTCTTTATAAATCTTCTTCAATTTTTCGTCTGAAAGACTAAGTAAATAAACATCATCATAATTACTTTGTGTTACTATCTGCCACATCATGGTGTATCTATCAAATTCAGTGAGTTTCCCCATTTTAATATCCGTTCTCCTGTCTTTTATGATTTACCTTATTTTTCTTGAGATATGCTTGCTCTATTCGTTCCCATGTGAAGCCTAATAATTCACCCAAGGCTAAAAAGATACTGAGGGCTTTTCGATAATCTTCTTTTATATGATGTTTAATTCCAGTAACAGTTGTGCTAGACAGCCAGATACTACTTACATTAGCGAACAATAGATTAAATTCAGTTACTATATCTTTACTTGTATTCACTGCATAAGGGTCAACATTTTGATAACCCAACTCCAACCCAATACTCAATATAAAATGCAAACAGTCAATGTACTCTTCTAAGAGTGGATTTGCGTATGTTCCCACATCTGGAATTTCCAATGGACCATAATATACTTCTGTTCTTGGTTCTTGGTCTTCACTCCAAAATTTGAATCCTCGCCATTCATTCGCAAGCTCTCCTAATTCAACTTGCAAAGCTAGAATCTTCTTATCTAGCAAGTCTTGCCCCTGCAATCCTTTTTTTCGTATAATGTGTTGATCTAGTTCTTTTTGCAATTCAAATAGTTTATTTAGATTCATTGTTTGTTCCTCCCCGCTATTATTTTAAAAAAATTTCCCACCGAATGTTCCGATGTTGTCTACGTTTAATATTTTCATCCCTCGTATCCTGCTAGTGTTTGCATTAGATAAATCCGCATCACGTAAATCCGCACCACTTAAATTTGCATAACGTAAATCCGCACCACTTAAATTTGTATCACGTAAATCCGCACCACTTAAATTTGCTTTTTCGCCGTTATGTTCGCCGCTTAACCATTTTATATGCTTTTCTAAAATTTCCTTTAGATTCATCGCTCATTCTCCTCTCAGTACTTGGCGGGCTTTTGCTCCGTAAGCTTCAAGTATTTCAGATTTAACTTCTATGTCAGTTATGCTGATATTTATTTCGGAATCATGATTAACCTCATTTGTATAAAATTCTAACGCTTCACGATAGCGTTTGTTTTGTTGTTCTAGAGATTCTTTATCTTCTAAATGTTGATAAATTTCATCGGTTAACTCTTGTAATTGTTCTGTTTGTGTAAAATATTTTTCTAGTTTATTAACAAGATATTTTATGTTTTGTCGGTAAACCTCTACTTTTTCATTCTCTTTTGTTTTGTCTAGCAAATTGTTAAAATGTTCTAACACTCGCTTATTGTCATTAATCATCTACAACACCCCAATACAATCTATCCATTTTATCCTGCTCTTGTATTAATAACTCGCTATATTCTGCCATGTTATAAAGTGCAATGTAATCATCTTTATCGATTAGTATATTTTTTTGTCGGACTCGATAATAATCTCCTGTACTTCTCATCTATTTCCGATAATTCTTTGTATTGACTCACTTCAAATCACGTCCCAACTCTAATTTACTCAAAATACCCATAATATAACCCATGTGTTGGTCACAACTATGCACATCTTTCGGTATTAATTTCATTAGTTCTATAGCTTGTTTTTGTCTACGGTAGTGTTTAATTAATCTCAAAATCGTTGCGTCATGTCTACTGCCGTAACCGTAAAAATATTGTTCTAATTCTTTAAGTTTTTCTTCGCTTACACCTTTCATTCCTCACCCTCCAATGCTTTATCAATAATGTCCATAGCAGTATCTAGACCATCCAAATAACCATCCTCGTAGCCATAAGCATTTCTAACATAATTATCCTTATAAACTTGCTCCATTATTTCTCGTGCTTCACGATAGCGTTTGTTTTGTTCAACAATACCCTCGTTTATTTTAATCGTATTTTTGTAATAACCTTTATAAACACTTAGGTTTCCCTTTAGCTGTTTATTGACTCTTTCCAACCCCTGCACTCGTTCAGCTTGTTCTTTAGCTAGTTTATAAATCCACTTAAACCACCCGTCTTTTAACATTGATTCAGATATAGCATTGAAACGTTGGTGATCTTCAAGGTCTATAGACTCATACATAAAATCAATGAATTCTCTAAATTCTTCCAACAGTTTTTTATCAGTCATTCAAATTCTCCTTTTCTTCCTGTATTCTTCTATCCAATTCGGCTATAGCTGCATATCTATATTTTGTAAATAAGCTATTGCTTTTTCAATCGCTTCACGATAGCGTTTGTTTTGTTGCTCTAGTTGGCTGGTTATTTCAGAGTAACTATAATGCGATTCTTTTGTTGCTCTATATTTAATTTTTATACGCTTCATCTCATTCTCCATCTCCTGCACTCGTTCGGCTTGTTCAATAAGCCATTTAAGGTTTTCTTTTGTTATTTTGTGGTAAGGAATAACCTCATTTCCTTTTAAAAAATATATCTCATGCTCATAATTTAATATGTTTTTTATTTCATCTAACTTATCTTTTCTCATTGGTCATTCCCCTTTCAATCCTTCTATCTAATTCAGCCATAGCTTCATTTCTATATTTTGTATAGCGAGCCAAGTATAATAATTGGCCCGCATTTGCTTTTTTAAGGTTATATTCATCCATTTGATCTCTATCCTTTTTTTACATTTTTACTATCTTTGCAAGTAGTTCACTTTTTTTGATGTCGCTTATATCTACCCTTTCGAATGTCCAATTTGTAACTGGATCACACCCCTGAACGAATGCAACCCTACTCCCAAGTTTTTTATATAACCAATCTTCCGCCCATAGCTTATGTCCATGTAAACTTTCAACAATCAAGTACCCTTTCTTTCCTAGCTTTCCTGTTTCGTTCAAATCTGGTTCATACAAAACTTTATATGCCCTTGTGTTGGATAACCTTTCTTCATGTTCCTTGGCAGCTTCTTTACTAAAAAACATTTCGTTGTCACTAGTAATATATATAGCCATTTTTTTCCTCCCTCATTTCTGCCTCATATATTAATTTCAACATTTTTCTCGACATTAGAATGGCAAGTCATCATTTTCAATGTCTATTGGCTCCCCTCCGCCCTGGAATGGATCCCCTGGATCGCTTGTATAAGGTTTGTTATTACTTTGCTTTTCTTGGCTCTTCTTTGTGTCTAGAAATTGCACTGAATCGGCTACAACCTCCGTTATATATATCATTTTGCCTTCATCGTTTTCATAACTTCTTGTTTGTATTCGTCCGTCCACTCCTGCCAAGCTACCTTTTCGCAAGTAGTTCGCTACATTTTCAGCTTGTTTTCTCCATACTTGGCACAAAATAAAGTCGGCTTCCTGCTCACCATTCGCATTTTTGAAATTCCTATTAACCGCTAGTGTAAAATTACAAACCGCATTCCCATTTGCTGTATATCGTAAATCTGGATCTTTCGTTAATCTTCCAACTAACACACATCTATTGATCATTTTTTATTCCTCCTATAGGGAACATGCATTCCCTTTCCATTTTATGTTTTTGATTATATAGTATAATTGGTGTATTTTATGCCTTTTTATTGTAGTCGTAAAAATTTCCATTGTTAACTAACACATCATGCCTTTTGCTGTACCTCGTTTCGCTTTTGATTGTTTCTTTGCTTGCTCCTGGTTCAAATATTGTTATTACTGTTAATTCGTCACCATCTAGCGTTATCGCTTTATGTTCTGCTACTCTCCTAATCATTTCCCCCAACTCCGAAAATATTTTTCTAACAAACTATCATCTGGATCACTTATTTTCCCTTCTCTCCACAAATCATATTTGTCTTTATAATAATCTGGTCCAAATCGTTCTATTGCTTCATTCCTCAAAAATTCAGCTGCCTTAACGTTTTCGTGTACATAGTTGTGACAATCGTGACATAATGGCGCACCATTTCTTGGATTGTTCCGCCCGGATTGGCTTCTATATTTCCTATGGTGGTATTCTACATAAGGACTAAAACAAAATTGACAATGTTCACCGTATAAATCTATAATTCTTTTTCTATCTTTCTTTGTAAATTCACTTCTCTTGGCTCTGGAAGGTATTTTTACCCCCTTCTTTTGTTTCCCTAACTGCATTTCTTTTGTGTATTTCATAAGACCACCTTAAGCAAATGGCGCATTGGATCATTAATTCGTTTCATTTCTTCAATCCGTAACAACAATTGTTTTTCTCTGCTCTCTAACTCTTTAATTCGCTGCTTAGCGTTTTCTAAATCTCGATCGGTTTTTTCCAAATTATTAAATGTTTGAATGTAAAGTTCCGTTTGTTTTTTCGTTTCTTCCTGTGCCTCTTTCAATTCATTCGCATATTCTCTCGCTTTCATGTATGCTAATTGTTTTTCATCTGCATATTCTTTCAATTCATTCTCATGTTTCAATTCCATTTGTTTTTGTTTGTCTCTTTCTAGTTCAATATCTTCTTTTAGCTGTTTGATTGCCATTTCTGCACTCTCGACTTCTTTTTTCGCTTCTAGCAATTCATCGTTTAATTCTTTATTACGCTTCAATAATTTCTCCGAATAAGCATTCACTAGCTGTTCTTTTTCCTCTTCATACTTTTTATTTTTTATATCCTCTTTTTTAGTTTTCATATTTTTCCCCTCTTTCTTTTTTACATCCTTTACAGTGTAGCCAAGCAAACCGACTTTCTTTTTCCAATTTGATAATTTCCCTCTTGAAATGCCATAATATTTACATACCCAATCATCTGATTTACCTTTTCGTTTAAACTTCTTGTACTCTTTAATGTCTGGATAATCTGGCTTTATAGACAATCCCGATATTCCGTTCTCTCTCTTCCACGCCGTCAATGTATGCGTTGACATGTCGTACATTTTAGCAATTTCATGGTCTGGTATTCTATCTTTCTTTAATTCCTTATATCGCTTTATGTTTGGCCTTGCTTTTCTTAATTTAACATGCTTTAAATTGTTTTCGTCTTTCCATTCTCTAAGAGTCTTAATATCAACATTCAATTTTTTAGCTATTTCTGGATCTGTCATTTTTTGTTTCATGTCCATGTATTCGTCTTTCGATATTGTTATTTCATCCCATGCGACTGTATCACCTCCACCTATCAAATCCTTTGTTATTTCATACAAATCTTTTTCAGATATGCCTAATGATTCCGCTATGTCTTCTCTCTTGATTCCCCTTTTTATCAAGCGCCTTATTTCATCCGTTGTCATGTCCTCGCCTTTTTTTAAGATATTCCTTGTCTTCTCTGTATACTTTAAAAGCCTTCCTAGCTTTCTTATTTCACCACATATTTCACAACCTTCACATGATCCAATTGAACCATTATGCTTATCCTGCAATTCTCCTATTTTCCCTATGATCTCTTGCCTAGTCATTCTTACTTCCCCCTAATAACTTAAATCGTAAATCCTTTTTCCTTTCCCTAGTCCTCTTTTTCTCGCTTCTCTTATCTTTTCTTTTGCTATCTGTCTTTGATATTCATAGTTAATAGAGTTGTATTTCTTGGATTCATCGCAATCACATATCAATATTTGTGTGGAATAGGACGTTTTAACATAGTAACGTCCTAAACCGTTGCAAGTTTTGCAGGCCACGCTTACCACCCTTTCACCCTTTGGTCTTTCCCCATCATCTTTAATACTTTTGTACCGTTCATCATCCTGGAAACGATCCTGCCGCCATACGTTCCGTATTTCTCCTTTAGTTCTGTAGAGCTTAGATTGGTTGTGTAAATTACTGCCTTGTCTAATCTAGAATTTATGATTTGAAAAAGCTTATCCGCTGCCCATGATTCATTGCCGCTATCTGTTTTCACATATTCTGCACCTAAATCATCTAAAATTAGCAAGTCAGCATTCTTGCAGGCTTCTAATATGTCAATTTCGCTATGTCCACTATTTCCATATGAATCCCTTAATACGTTTAGCAATTCTGGCATTGTTATAAAAATAACCGTGTACCCTTTATCTTTTAAACTCTTAGCTATGCTATAACTTAAATGAGATTTACCGATTCCATATGATCCTTGAAGCAAAAAACCTTTATTTTCGTTATCTCCAAATTGTTTTACATATTGCTGGCATTCTCTTTTGGCAATTGCTTGCGTTTGATTTTTAGGATCATAATTTTCAAAACTAGCATTTAGTAAGTCGCTAGGTATCAAACTGTATTTCTCGAATATCATTTCTGATCGTCTTTGATCCATTCTTTTTTTAAATGCGATTGCTTCTTTTTGCACTTTTTCATTTTCGCAATTTAAACATTCGCTTACTCTAACTGTTTCATTGTCTTTAACCGTTTCAATGATGTTTACATTTGATCCGCATTGTTCACATTCTCTTTGTCCAACAACTCGAATTTTAGAAAAGGTCATCATATTCATCTTTAGGCTGTTCACCTCCTTCTTGATTCAAGTAGGATTCAAACTTAGTTCCAAATAGCGTTTCTGGACGTAAGTATTTTTTCATTTTGGGATTCCTTCCCCATTCTGACACTTTTATATCAATCACTTTTTTAAAGTCATCTAAGGTAAAACCTTCATTGAATCGTGCCTTTATTAGTGATCTTGTCTTTCTAGTTGTATGGCGATAATTTTTATTAGCCGCATGGTTGAGATATTCCACTATCTCAACTATATATTTGTTATTCTCTGTAGTAGTCTCTGGGTAGTCTATGGTAATGGTCTGTTCATTTTGAACAGTTCCATCTGTCCATTTTGAACAGTCCGTCTGCTCATTTTGAACAGATGGTCTGTTCATCCGATTCACTTCTTCATAATCAATCGTGTACCACTTTGTGTTATCTATTTTTAACT
The DNA here is from genome assembly GCF_051918545.1 of Pseudogracilibacillus amylolyticus (SeqCode). Taxonomy (NCBI): domain Bacteria; kingdom Bacillati; phylum Bacillota; class Bacilli; order Caryophanales; family Bacillaceae; genus Pseudogracilibacillus; species Pseudogracilibacillus amylolyticus (SeqCode). The sequence continues at coordinate 34,006 of NZ_JBPPZG010000007.1, forward strand.
TGTTGAAGTTGCCTACTATTAATAGCTTTTGTTTCTCCAAACTATTAACGGTCCTTCTAATTGTTGATTCACTCCAAAAAGGGAATTGCTTAGCCCATTCTTTATATGTGTTGTAAACCCAATATCTTCCTTCTTTTTTATGCTTCTTCTTATTTAACCAAAAGTGTATTTGTTGAAGTAGTATCGCTTCATTTAATCCTATTTTTTCAGCTAATGAAGGGATTACCACTAATGGATATTCTTCAATTAATAGATTGTTCACACTTCATCACCTATACATTTCTTCTTCAATACGTGTTATAATAAAACTAATAGTTTGTTTTATTTTACCGTTGTTTCTGCAACGGCTTTTTTTATTTCTTCAATATCTGTTTTAAGGTATTCCTTGCCATCCCATAAATAAATTGATCCGTTCTTCTCATAAATCGAATATCTATCAAATGCATATAATAGATTCACTTTAATCCTCCTCTATGGCTTCAAAGTATTTCCCACATGATGGACATTTGTATTGTGGGATGATATTCAATTCCAATTCTGATATGTCGCATTCTTTACAAATGTATTCAATCATTTCTTATCCTCCTTGCTTTTACACTGCCTTTCATGTTTCCTTGCTCCCGCTACTGAAAAATACTTTTGGTCACAATAACTACATCCGTATACAGTCGTCTTAATTGCTTTCATTTTTTAACCCCCACAATCTTGTATAAAGTCGCTAATGTCGCAAACATTAATAATTCAAACGCCATTTTTTATTCCCCTTTGCCTTGTAATATTTTGATCGCTTGACTTGCCTGCATTGCTGTCCAATCCTTCATTTCTGTTTTAGTGTCCATTTTCTGTAACAAGTGTTCATATAATTGTTCTTTTGTAAATTTTCCGTTTGTCTTTTTGGCATTCCCTTCCAACAAATCATTAACAAACTTTAATTGTTTATCACTTGCTTTACTACTACCTCCGTAACTTCTTTTTTTACCCTTAGTATTTTTTGCATCTGGATCGTCTTCGTCTGTTGGCACGTTAAAAAATTTCATTAGAAAATACCTCTCCGAATAAGTCAATCCACTTCCAAACGACTTTGAAATGTCATCTTGCTGTCCAGTATAGTAAAAAGGTACTTCGATTTTTTCTTCTGGCTTTTCAGTGTTTACCCACGTATACGACATTGATCCATAGACTATAAAATCTGTTTTTTCTTTCCCTTTTGAAACATAGTCAAATGTTTCATGTTCTTGCGATTGGATTTGTGGGATTAATAACACCCCCAATTCATCCATCTTCCCCTTTATTTTTGATAAAACTTGCGTTCCGCTAACATAGCTATATCCATATCCCTCAGTGTCCTTCGAAAAAGAGTCTATATTCTTTCTGATCTCTAATAATTTTTGATGTAAATTTAATTCAGTCATTAATAAATCCCCCTATCTAATCCGCAAAGATTCGTCTTGTTTAATCTCTACGCCTTCAACCTCTACACCGTTTTTCAAATCATTGATGATTGCTTTTTTATCAATTTTCGGTTTTTGTTTCACCAAGTAGTCGCTTGGTATAGCTTCCTCATCTAATATTTTGACGCTAGGCGGGTTTTTTTGGATGTTGAATGTGAATAGATTAGTCTTGATCTTCTTCTTCCCTGTGTCCAACATGGACAACTCAAGGTTTTCTTTTAATCTTTTAATATTGCTTTCTAGTGATCTTCTTCTTTCAGCTAGTCGCTTTTCTTCTTCCTTTATCGCTAAAACTTGCCCTTCAATATTTTTAATAACCTTAGCGTATCCTACCGCCTTTTCTTCAATTGCATCATTTAAAGACTCCAATGTATCCTCTAAACCTTCTGCACCTTCCATGATCATTTCTTGTATCTGTAAATAGTTTGTTGATAGTTCGTATAGGTTCATTCCTCTTCCTCCTTTTCCCACTCCAAATAGTCATTTGATGGATAACCTGTTTTAATGATTCGGTCAATGTCTGGATGATTCATTGAGTTCCCTCCATCCATGTTTCAACCTTTGGTATTTTTTCTTTATCATAAAAAGCTGAAACATCGACACAGCATTTCGAAAAAGAAAACCAGGATATACTTTTGAAGCCATCGTTATAAACTTTTGCGCCTGCCATTTCAGCTAATTCTTCTATTGTTTTAATCGCATCTTCTTCTTCTCTTACATCGTGAAATGATATATGGATATGCGTATCTCCCATTTCTAACGCCCTTTTTACAATTTTTAGCTTTTGTTCGTTGGTCATGTTATCTTTAGGTAATTCCATTTAAATGGCCTTCCTTTCATTTTGCTCTTTTTTTAGTCGATTGATGATGTACATTTGACCTTTTGGTGTAACTCTCATTGTTAACCAAGTAAATGAACCTTTCTTTGTGTCTTTTACGCCTTGTGTTATTTCAAAATATCCTCGATCAATATATTCCTGGTAAGGTTCATTTTTGTTAGCGAAAACTAATTTCCATTCACGTAATTTTTGCCATAGTCTCCTTTCACCTGTTTTTATTCCTTGTTTCGAAGCTAACTTTGCAACCTCTCTAACTAGCAAACTTTTTTCAGATGTCATGCACGTTTCAGCAAATTCAACTAGTGGTTTTTGTTTTTCAATTGTTTTTTCAGCTAATTCTCTTTTCTTCTGCTCTTCCTTCCAATTTGTAGCTATTTTTATAATTGTGTCCGGATTGAGCAACGCTTTTTCTAACGAAATAGGTTCTTTTAACCGTTTTTCCATCTCGTTAAATGCTTCAATGTACTTCATTTTGAATTGCATTGCTCTCTTTCCCGTGAATCCCATAACCAACAATGTGAAGCCGTCACGATTCATAAGGTATTGTCTATACTCTTGTTTGTTCTGTTCATGGATGTATGTTGTCTGATAAAACAGGGTTCCTATATTTTGAGTAACCCCATTATCGTTTATCAATCTATCTATTTCTTTCAAAACATTATCGTGCCTTTTACCAAAGTCTCTAGCTACATTTCGACTGCTTGTTACAACTTGATCATTACGTTTAAATACTAATTCATTCATTTTCTATTCCTCCTATATACCTTTTAAGCCAAAACCAAAATATACTTAAATCCTTTACCTGTCGGAAGTATCTCTAAAATCTTCCAATCTACAGAAAGTAATACATTTACCTTTTTGAAGTCCGTTTCTTCACGGACTTTTTTTACTTTTGTTAAATCCATGATATTTTTTACCCTCCTATTAATTAGCATTGTCTTTTTTGATGATTGCGAATGTTTCGTAAACAATAAAACCTAAAACTAAACCGGAGACTAAACCGATCATTTTTATTCCTCCTTTTTTTCTCCCTGTCTGCTAAACTATTTAATTCAAGTATTTCTATTTCATTGTTATCAAGTATTGCTGGAGATATATTAAAGAATATAAGGTTATGAATTAAAATCGTTCATGTACCCTTTATCAACCAGGAACTGTAGGAACTGCTCTATAAATACATCATATTTATTTAAAGAATAGTCATTGCTGGTGAAGGTTAATTCTAATGTCATTTTTCCTTCTCCAGCATTTTTAGAAAAATTCTCAAATGCTGTATCATTATCTATCTTGTAAGATTTAATCCATATTTTTGTATGAGATTTTTCTGGTTTTATCGGCAGATGGTAATTCATCTCCTCACCTCTCTTTCAATAAATGTTCGCTTTAATATCATATTTAATTTCTGTTTCTTTACAGTTAATTTTTAAAAAACCTTTATGAGCATGTGGTGAGGCGTTTTATTTATGTGTTTGATTGTTAGTTTCTTCCCAAAAGATTTCATCTAAAGTTTTGTTAAGTTTTTTTGCTATTATCTTTGCTTCAGTAATGGTGAAATCTGATTTCCCTGTTTCTTTTAAATGATAGGATTGAGGATGAACCCCTATAGCCTTTGCTAACTCCTTTTGGGTCAATCGGCTCTCCCTTCTGGCTACATATAAATTTAAATTCATGATTTCACCTCCTATTTTCCTTTACATGATTTAAAATCATGTTATGCAGAAAATTTTTTGTTTAATCCTAAAAGCTCATCGGCACTTACACCAAAAAATACAACTAACTTTTTCAAGTTGCTTGCAGAGATTGTGTAAATATCCTTCTCCCAACGTCTAACAGAATCAACTCCTACTCCGATTTTATCTGCTAACTCTTGTTGTGACATTTTATTGTGTCTTGCTCTTAATTCAGCAATCGTAACCATCTGTTTTCACCTCCGTCTTGTTCAACTGTCTATATAGTAACATGATTTAAAATCATGTGCAAGTATTTTCGTGACTTTTTTTCATGTTTTTTATTACTTCATTAATATATATAAATTAAATGTGCATTATAATCATGTATATGTTATAATATAACCGAAAGGAGGCGACAATAAACATGAAAACTTTAGGGCAAAATATCAAAAGACTTCGCTTGTCCAGAGGATTAACGCAACCACAGTTAGCAGATATAGTAGGTGCATCTAGTTATACAACTGTTTCGAAATGGGAAAGTGGTGCTAATTCTCCAAAAGGAAAAGACTTAGTTAGATTAAGCGAATACTTTAATGTTAGTGTAGATGAATTGTTAGGAATTAAAAGTGATGGATTAATCACAGTATCATCTCAGTATGATTATATTCCAACATCTATAAGCGCTGGTAACCCTTTAAATGTAGAGGGAGTAACAAGGGAGCAAGTAGAAAAAATAAGCATTCCAGATGTTATGATGGGGAAATGGGCAGGTTCCAAGGATGTTTTCCTAATGCGTGTTAATGGGGAATCTATGAACAATATGTTCTCTCATAATTCGTTAATAGCTGTAAAGAAAACACCTTTAACTAGCCTTCATAATGGAGATATCGTTGTATACAGTGACAGTGAAGAATATGCAGTAAAACGAATAATCATTGATAACGAAAACAAAAGATTTATTTTTAGACCTGATTCATCCGATGCTCGTTTTGTTGATAATGTAATAGCGTATGATGAAGCAAACAACCTTAGAATACATGGAAAGGTAGTCCTTTATATTGTGGAGTTAGATTAAATTTTTGGCCATGAATTTAATCGCGGCGGGCTGATCACCCGCCTTTTTTATTAAAAGGGGAGGGAAACGAAATGGCTGTTTATAAAGATAAAAAAAGAAACACTTATTATTTTATAGTAAGGATTAAGCAGCGTAACGGAAAATATAAACAAGTAAAAAGAAGAGGATTTAAGACAAGAAGAGAAGCAATAAAAGCAGAAGCTGAAATGATATTAAAGAGTGAGGAGGTAGAAGAAGAGGATATAACTTTTGAAATTGTTGCTGAAGAATATTTAAAGTGGTATAAGAAAAGAAGAAAAGAATCTTCCTATAATAAAATAAGTAGCATAGTAAACATTCATTTAATACCACGTTTTGGAAAAAAGAAAATACGTTCAATAAGAGCAAGAGATATAACAAAATTCCAGGACGATATAATAGATGAGTTTTCACCTGCACATGTGAAGAAAATTCATTCAGTATTATCTGCAACATTTAATTTTGCGATAAGACAAGAATATACAAAAGAAAATCCTGCGAGAATTGCTGGTAATGTTGATTTGGAAGAAGAAAAACATATAAACTATTGGACGTTAGATGAATTTAAAACATTCATAAAACATGTGGATGATCAACTTTATTATGCGTTATTCATGACTCTTTATTATAGCGGAATGCGTAAAGGTGAATTGCTCGCTCTAACATGGGGAGATGTTGACTTTGAAAATAACACCTTAAATGTGGATAAAACTGTTTACAATAGGAACGTTACTAAACCTAAAACACAATCATCAATACGTAAAATAATCATGCCTAAACATGTTATGAGATTGCTGTCAAAGTTGAAAGCTGATAGGAATCCTAAAATTTCATATGTTATATTTGGTGAGTTTCATGACCATGTTTCTACATCGACATTAGATAGAAAGTATGATTATTATGTAAAAAAATCTGGCGTTAAGCGGATAAGGCTTCACGATTTCAGACACTCACATGCTTCCTATTTAATTAATAAAGGAGCTATAGCATCAGTTGTAGCTCAAAGACTTGGACATGGTGACGTATCAACTACATTAAACACGTATAGCCACCTTTATCCATCAACGGAAAAAGAAATAGTGTTGAAAATGGAGGGTGATTTCAAACCTGCTCAAATCTTAGAATTTAAATCAAAACAATAAAAGTGTTACCATTAATGTTACCACACTTTCGAAAAGCTTATCATACCAACGTTAGTTAGTATTTAATGGAGACGGTGGGAGTCGACTATTTAAGTTGTGTTTATTTTTAAAAACAAGCGTAAACATTGATATATAAGCATTTGCGCATACCAATATAAAAATGAATAAAAGTATTTTTTTGTTCGTATGTTACCATAAATGTTACCACAATCATTTGAAAATGGAGGGCGAAAAAATGAATAAAAAGGAAGAGATGGATAAGTTTGAAGAAAAAGAAAAAGAAGAAATGAAGAGATTAGGAATAAGTGAAGAGACAATGAAAAGCATGAAAGCTTTCTTTGCTAAAACATCCGCACCAAGATTAATAAGAAAGAAGAAAAAGAGATAAACAATAAATAATAGTCGTCATTCTATATTGAATAATTTGTCGTATGTGGTAGAATATAAGAGTAATTTTTTAAAAGATAAAATATTGGGGGGAAATGAAATGTTTAAAAAAATTGGAACAATACTATTAGGTGGATCATTAGCTTTAGGATTGGTAGCATGTGACGAAGCGGAAATAAAAGAAGCTAGCGGAGAAGAACAAAAAGAAAAGAAAAAAGAGGTTAAAAAGTTTT
>NZ_JBPPZG010000008.1:0-39715 GCF_051918545.1 Pseudogracilibacillus amylolyticus (SeqCode)
AGTTTGCTTGAAAAATTTGTATACAACTATATTTCAAGACTTTTCACTGTCACATTTGATGAAAATTGTTGAGTAGTGAAAATTTAAACCCTAGTCGCAGTAGCATTAATTACAGGCCGTGGAAATAAAACGAAATTACAAAGCATAATACCGCTACGGAAAGCGAAGTATTCTGCCGAAGCGGATTTTATCACAAATTTAGGTATAAAGTGAGCAAGCACTTAGTTTATTTACCGTAGCGGTAGGTTACAACTACTCAACAGTTTAAAGAAATTTACAAAACAAAAAACCGAACTAGTACAAACTTTTTTTGAAAAATTTGTACTAGTTCGGTTTTCTCTAATGATTAAAACACTTTTGTCGCAATTTATAACTAGCGTTATTTATTTGCAGTTTCATTTTGTTTTTGCATATCGGCTAATTCTTTGAGTCTTTTTTCATCGGCTTTAAAATAATTAACTAAGTCGGCAATCCGATCAATAGCATTCCAGCTGAGATGATGTTCAATTCCTTCCACATCATCATAAATCTTTTCCTCATCAACACCAATGATTTCCAAAAATTCTTCTAATAAATCATGGCGAAAGACTAGCCGTTCTCCAACTTTGTTTCCTTTATCAGTTAACACGAAACCACGATATTTTTCATAGTTTACGTAATTATCTTTATCCAATTTTTGCACCATTTTTGTTACGGAGGATGGATGAACTAATAACGCTTCAGCTATATCGGTTACCCGAGCATAGCCTTTTGTTTCTATCAAATTATAGATCTGCTCAATATAGTCTTCCATACTAGGTGTAGGCAAAGGCGTTCCTCTTTTCATTTTTAAAGTATGCAACATTGTTTCTTACTATATAATACCTTAAAATATAAGTTTATACAAGTATCGCTGCTTGTTACTATAAATAGATTAGAGTGAGTGCAAATAAGTTGCATAAGGGAAACTAATTAATCAAATTATGTTGAAAAGCATAAATGACTGCTTGGGTACGATCATTTACCTCTAGCTTTCCTAGAATATTACTTACATGTACTTTGACTGTTTTTAAAGCGATAAAAAGTTCATCGGCGATTTGTTGATTTGTCTTACCTTGCGCCATTTGCAATAAAATCTCCATTTCTCTGTCTGTTAATTGTTCATGTAAAGATACGACTTCTTTTTTGCGCATTTTAGTCATTATTTTTCCAGTTACTTCCGGTTCCAGAATCGATTGACCTTTATATGTGGAACGGATAGCCTCTGCTATATCGCTGGCCTTCGATGTTTTTAACATATAACTGGTCGCCCCCGCTTCTAATGCCGGATACACTTTTTCATCATCAATAAAGCTCGTAACAATAATAATTTTTGCTTCCGGCCACTCATTCATAATTAATTTTGTTGCTTCAATACCATCCATTTGTTTCATCACTAAATCCATTAAAATTATGTCAGGCTTCAATGATAATGCTTTTTCAACTGCGTCTTTGCCATCATTTGCTTCGGCAATTACGTTCATGTCAGGTTGAGATGAAAGATATGCAGTAACTCCAATTCGAACCATTTCATGATCATCCGCAAACAATATCGTAATCAACCTTCTTCACCACCCTCACTATCAAGACTTGGTACTTTTACTTCCAATCTGGTTCCTTTATTCGGTAAGCTTATTATTTTTAACATTCCACCTAAATCTTGTGCTCTTTCCTCCATATTTTGTAATCCGTAAGAACTTGTTTTTACCTTTTCTACATCAAATCCTTCTCCATCATCTACAACCCGCAAAATAATTTTATGGTCTCGTTTGATTAACATGACATGAATGGACGATGCTTTGGCGTGTCTTAACGTATTAGAAATTGCTTCCTGAACGATACGGAACAATTGGTCTTCTACACCTTTTTCAACATGAAATGACTCAATTTTCCAGTCGACTTTTAACGGAATTCTATTCATTAATTCAGTAAGTAAATCTTTCATTCCTTCATGCAACACTTTCCCTTTTAGTGCCGCCGGTCTTAAATGAAGCAAAAGTGCTCTCATTTCGAGTTGTGATTGATGGATCGTTTTTTCAACCATTTGGATTTGATGTTTAATTACTGGATCTTCAATAGGTGACTCGTTTAAAGCAGACATCATCATCGAAGCTGCAAATAATTGTTGACTGACGGAATCGTGTAAATCTCGAGCAAACCTGTTTCTTTCTTGTTCGACAACTTCCTGTAAGCTTTTTTCTCTTTCTTTAGCTCTTTCTGTTGCTAAACGTTGCGAGTGCTCTACTTGTGATCTAAACTTTTCCTGTAACCTCACTAGCTGCTCTTCTACTTTTTTTAATTCTTTAAAAGTGTCTCCTTTAGATAAAGCTTGATCATTATTTAATTCTGTAAGTTGTCGTTCAACATGATCAATTCTTTGCTTCCAATGGACCGAGGTAATAATGCCGATGATGGCACTAAATATGATTGTTGATGTTAAAATAACGATCAAATATGACACATTATATACTTTTGCGTGTAGTAGAATTTTCCAATCTGTTAATGGAAAAACGATAAAAGTAATACTAATCACTGTTACCGTAAGTAAAATACCAAACGCAATAGATGTAAGCACATGTCTAAAAATTGTCATCATATCCGCTTCACCTCGATATTCCCTGACACAATGGAGGTGATAATCTTTACTCTCGGATAGGTTGTATCATAGTTTTCAGTTTTATAAGAAATTATTTGATTCATCAAATTATCGTTAAACTCATTTAAAATATAAGATCTACCAAAAATAGCACTATGATGAATCATAATTTCTACTTCATAAGGGACATAAATAACGATATTGCCAACTAAATGGCGAATCGAAATTACAGCAGTATCTTCTGGTAAAACAGTATTGCTTAAATCGATAATTCGATCCCCTATTCCACCATGTATGTTGATATCTTCCCATTCATAAGCAGTTTCTTCCGTATATTGATCTCCATAAAATATTTGTCTAAATATTGGATTGATTTTTATTATTGGTTCTTTGGCTTTATTTTTTTGGTCTATATAAATCGTTGGATGAATTCGCTGCGCATCTTTATTTGATTTTAAATAATCGATTAATAGTAAAATAATAAAGACAATAACTAAAAAGCGGACTGCAATCATATTGAGAACCGCAAAGATAAAGCCAACTAATCCAACCCAAAATGAAATTTTACCAAATAACGTTGAATAATTTTTCCAACCTATATAGATTAAAAAACCTGTAAAAATGGCTGTACCAATTATACCACCATGAAAAAATGCAATTTCAATAACAAAGAGGATCACACCGATGATTATAATCCAATTTATCGTATCTGTGGATAGTTTTTTAAACAATTGTGATCCCCCTTTTTATAGGTGAAATTAATAATTGAAACAGACGCTTATAATGATGCGCCTGTTTCAGTATACCATTTTTTCAATTTTGCTACATTTAAAACGTGAGTTAACTAGATTTGTTTTCAGATTGTAAGTTTTTTTCTAATTGTGCAATCTTCTGGTCAAAAGTACTGTGATAATATGCTTGATTCACTTTATTCTCAAGGTTTTCAATAAATTGTTCTAACTCAGAAAACTTGGAAAATGGGTGATCAGCTCCATCTTTTAATATGTGATTCATTTGTTCATTTGCTCTCGCAACATTTTCACGCCCCATTAACTCCATGCGCTTTAAATGCATGTCTTTAATTTTATGATCCATTTCTTTATATTTTCTTTCTAATTGATCGATTTGTTCAACTGTTTCTTCTCGAGCTTGTGCTACCCGTTCAGCTCGTAAATGATATTCTTCATACTCCTTTATTGCGAAGTCATATAAGTCTTGTTCATTCGCCGCTTTAGCAATATTTGCTTGCTTTAAACGTTTATTTGCGTGATCCTCTGCCTGATGAAATTCAGTTGTAAATTTTTCTTTTAATTTATACTGACGTTCTAGTAAATTTTTCACCTTCATTTTTTGTTGTTCCGCCTGACGTAAATAATGATTCAAAGCTGTTATCGGGTTTTTCTGCTCCTTATCATCTAATAATTGATGAATATCTGCACTGATGGACTCTTTAATTCTTGTGAATATGTTTGACATATGTAACCTCTCCTTTTTAATATTTAGTAAATTCTCCCCATTGTTCTTCGAAATTTACGAATGGATCTTTTTGCATTGTATTATCATCTGCTTTTTCTTTATTCCAGTTCTTTACAATCAAATATAAAACATATGCTGCAGCGATTCCTAAAATAGCATATATATTTGATATCCCGATGGATAAAACAGCGAGACCAATGATAATCCAAATAACTTTTGCTACAGTAGAATCACTTTTTAAAAATTGTTTAACTATTACGTACAGTAACCAGATACTTAACCCTAATAATACAATTGGACCCAAATTTGCTACTAATATAAGGGCAGCAATCAAGCCACCGATAAACAATAAAAACTTTTTCATAAATATAGCCTCCTTTCTTAATATAAGTTTACGTTAAGATAGGAGGCATAGTAATCGACTTAAGAAATATTTTTGGATAAGCCTTAAGACTTATTTTATTTAATAGAATGTGTTATACCTACATTATTATTTATTTTTGCTCATAGCCACATCCGGCTCCAGCACCTTTGTTTCTTCTTTTATCGTTTCAATCGTCTCAATAAACTTTTGTAATGCGGGAGTTATATAGTCTGATTTTCGATAAATAAAAACTGTCGTAATTTGACTGTATTTTTTGGGCAACTTATAACACTTTATTTGATTTTTTGTTTCATACTTTTTAACTGCTGAGTATGGAACATAAGCTACTCCTAACCCTGAAATTACAGATCCCAAAGTTGTTTCTAATGTTCCTAATTCCATTACTTTTTTTGGAGTGATCATTTGATCTTGCAACCATTCGTCTAATTTTGCCCGATATCCACAACCATCACTAAATCGTAAAAGTGGTAACTCGATTAGTTCATCTAAACTATCTGTTTTATTACTTGAGATTAATACTAGTTTCTCGTGAAATACATCTACCTGAACTAACTCTGGATCATTTGTAATCGCACTTTTTGTAACAAATGCCCCATCCAAATAATATTGTAAAACTTTTTCTTTTAATTCAGCTGTTACGCCTGTGGATAAAGTTAAATCTACTTTTTTATACTGTTCGATATAAGCGGATAAAATAAGTGGTAATTTAATTACTGTTTCGACAGAGGCAATATCGAGTTTCCCAGTAGGATTGTTACTGCTCGCTCCAATTAATTTCATTTCCTCAGTCAATGAAATTATTTTCTGAACGTAAGGAAGTAATGCCTCCCCTTCATTTGTTAATGTAATACCCCGTTTATGACGATGGAATACTTTTGTATCAAGATCCTGTTCCAATTTTTGAATTCTCGATGTGACGTTTGATTGGACATACTTTAATTGTTCTGCTGCTTTATTAATACTTCCCGCATTGGCAACCGTTTGAAAAATCATCAGATCTTTTATATTCATTGTCAACACCTTTGTAATCTGTTTTTATGATATCTATTATCTCTTATAATCATTTTACATGATATAACTCTTATTGTTAAATGGTATGTAGAGTGAATTCATTACATATACAAAGATTGGGGATAATTAGATGAGAAATAGTATTTTTATAGGAGCTATTCTATGTGCGGTTGCTAGTATCTCTTGGGGGGCAATGTTCCCTGTTGCAAATCACGCATTTGAATATGTTGAACCATTTTATTTCACTATTATTCGTTATTTACCTGTTGTGGTTATTTTAATCGTATTACTCTATTTTATAGAAGGAAAAAAAGCTTTCAATCCTGAAGGTAAAGGCTTTATACTTTGGTTTTTTGGTACGATGGGATTTACAATTTATAATTTGTTCATTTTCTGGGGACAAGACTTACTCGGTGATTCAGGCGTCTTACTAGCTTCAATTATGGAAGCATTAGCTCCGATTATTTCGGTATTGATTGTATGGCTTGTTTATAAAAAACGGCCGTATGCATTTACGGTCTTTTGTATTTTGGGAGCTTTTATCGGTGTTTTACTCGTTGTTACGAATGGAGATTTAAGCGTACTTTTCGGATCTGGACATATGATCCCTTTAATTATTTTATTTCTTGCAGCTACAGGTTGGGCTGTTTATACGATTGGTGGAGGCGTTTTTTCAGGTTGGTCTGTGCTTAGGTATTCAACATTAAGTTGTCTTTACGGTACTCTAACGGCTACAGCGGTTGTTATTGCTGTCAGTATGTTTGGTCTGGTTGAGGTTCCGACATTACACGATGTGTATATGGTTCGTTATCATATGATTTTTATGATTTTACTGCCCGGACTTTTTGCACTCCTATTCTGGAACAAAGGTGTTACTATGCTAAAACCAATTAATGCGATTTTGTTTATTAACTTAGCACCAGTTACTACGATCATTATCCGAATGGTTCAGGGACATACAATTACTACATTTGAATATACTGGTGTCGCAATTGTTTGTCTGATGATTATTTTAAATAATTTGTATCAGCGTATGATGATGAACAGAAAAAAAGAGTTTATCAAAGAGGAGCGGAAATTAGCATAAATAAAGCCTATTTAAGAAAACAATTTTAAAAATATAAATAGCACGAATTAGTAGGAACTTATTTATATAATACAAACTGTGATCAATTAAAATCTAATAAAATTTAATACCTTATTACCTAATTAAATTCGAAAATCATTATCATGATGATAAGAAAAAACAACGGATAAATTTAACCGTTGTTTTAGATATAATATATTGGTGAATTTGAAATGTTTTTACTAAGTTTTCTTAAAGATTCTCCATAATAACGGATCCCCTTTAGAAAAAGCAGCTACTTTTATTTGAGTAGCTGCTTTTTTATTACGGATAAAAGAGTATTATACTAACGTATCCGTGTTTAGGTAAAAACTAGTCCATTTGTAGAAATGCTTGGCAAATGCCTCAGTTCTCTATTGTTTTATAATCCACACTTTAGTTGTGCTCCACAACTTGTACATGTATTACATCCACCAATTTCGGCAACATGACCTTTCCGACATACTGGACAACGGTCTCCAACTTCCGAACCGATTGTTACGTTTGTTTTTTCAAGTTCTTGAATCGTATCCATCAGTACAACTTTTGGTGTTTCCTCAATCACATAATCATCATGTTCTTCTTCTTCAAATGAACTCTCTTCTGCCTTTAACGTTAATACTTGAGAGTCTCTACTACCATCTACATAGACAGTGCCACCTTTGGCTCCGCCTTTATATAAACGTTGGTAGACACTTTCTACTTGTGATACTGTGTAGCCACGAGGTGCATTTACTGTTTTGGAAATTGAACTGTCTATCCAGCGTTGTATCACACATTGTGTATCAGCGTGAGCTTCAGGACTTAATTCCATTGCAGTAATAAACCATTCCGGTAAATTTTGTTCATCTTGCTCCGGATTATTATCCAAGTATTCTTGAACGATTTTCGCTTTAACTTCGATAAATTTTCCAAGTCGACCACTGCGGTAATAAGAGAAAGAGAAGTATGGCTCTAAACCTGTACTAACTCCAACCATTGTACCAGTGCTGCCTGTAGGAGCAACGGTTAAAAGATGGGAGTTACGGATACCGTATTTTATAATATCTTCTTTAATATCAAATGGCATTTGTTTCATATATCCAGTATTGATAAATGCCTCTCGTAATTTTTTCGTTTCTTCATCAGTTTTGCCAATTAAGAATGGAAAACTTCCTTTTTCTTTCGCTATTTCAATGGAAGCTCGGTAAGCAGTAGTTGCAATTGTTTCGAAAATCTTATCAACAAGTTCATTCCCTTCTTTAGAACCATACTGAGTTTCACAGTAAATTAGAAGATCATGAAGTCCCATGACACCCAATCCAACTCTTCTTTCACCAAGTGCCTGTTTTTTATTTTCCTCAAGAAAGTATGGTGTCGCATCAATGACATTATCCTGCATCCGAACTCCAACACGAACAGTTTCCCTTAATTTTTCAAAATCAACTGTTTTCGTTTCTTTATTTGCCATTTCAGCCAAATTAATTGCAGCTAAATTACAGACAGAATATGGTGCAAGCGGTTGTTCACCACAGTTATGGACAACAAATCCATTGGCTATTAAGGAATGTGTTTCTGGTTCAGTAATATCATATACAGTCACTACTTCACCTTCTGATATTTTTTTAACTTCACTTGTGAATTTTTCCCTTTTACGTGAAGTTGTTGGTACGTGATTTAATGCTTCTTCTTTTCTCGTTAAATACTTAAAGCCAATTATCTCTTTAAAAACGGATAAATTATTGCCAGAAATAATCAGTTCATAAAACGGATTACTATTGTATACACGTTTTTCTCCGTCAATTGATACATAACTGAATTTAGCTTGATTTTTTTTATTACGATTATATATTTTTCCGTGAATTCCCAAATTTAATAAAATCAGTTGAACATCCTGAAGTAGTTTTTTGGATGCTGATGTTAATCTTACTGTACGATGAGCAGGATCTGTTGTGTAAACTGTGCCATCAGCCGAAAATAATGCACGCATAAATGTTACTACTTCATCATAACTGCTTGTAAATATCGCCTCTGGAATTCTTTTTTCGGGAGCTTTACATATTTTCACACCATGGTTTTCTAATATGTTTGTGAATTCTTTTCTATTATAAAAAATTTGGAACGTACCATTTTCTCTTTCATGGATTTTTGGACGTAATCCACTTATCTTTTCTCCTGCATAAAGAATTTCATTAATAATTTCTGTATCATCTTTCCCAAAGACCATTCCCACTCTACCATCTTTAGCCAGCCAACCATCCCCGGTTAACCAACCTAGAAATAACGCCATATCTTTACCAATCACATCTTTATTTGCAAACATTCCACTACCTGATTGGATATAAACAACATCTTCTAATTGCAGATCTTTCGCTTCTTTCCACCCTTGATCAGTATAAATTCTATGTTCAGGGGTTACTTGCAATTCTTGCCCATTTTTCAAGTGAATTTTTAATGTTTGTCTAGTTCCAGTTGGGAATACAGTACCGGTTCTCATCGTAACACCTGGAATTTCATACGATCTACCATTAACTACTTGAATTTTTTCTCTTAGGCGATTATCTGTAGCAACTTTGAAATGTTTTTTGCCCATTTTCTTATACAATTCTTCAATTGTAACTAATCCGAACTCTGTTGAGATCCTTGTATTTGGATGAAAACATGGGTTTGTTGCAACAACTTGTTGCCCATACGCCTTCGCATTTGTCATTTCATTCGCATTATCAATAAAAAAGATACCAGGTTCTGCAGAATAAGTAGCACAGATATTGATTAAATCCCACAAATCTTTAGCTCTAATTTTACGGTATGTTCTAATGCTATATCCAAGTTTCTCCCATTCACGCACGTCGCCAATTTCGTGCCATTTTTCATTGTAAGCCTTCATTTCTTCTTCTGAGTAATTTTCAACATTTGGGAAACGAAGCTCGTATTCTTGATCATTTTCAACAGCTTCCATAAATTCTTTCGTCAGACAGACAGAGATATTTGCACCTGTTAAGAATTCGGGATTGTGCACAGAATACGTACCACCCGTTTTTAGTTTTGTCTCTGCTTCTTTAATCGAATCTTTCGTAAAACCACCTAATCCAGGCATATTTTTATAATTTACAATCCCTTGGTACAAATCTTTTTCTGTTTCTGTTAATGGAGTAAATTTTAATTTTTCATTGGCAAGTTGTTTTATTTGCTCATCTTTTGTATTTTCAATTAAATAACGTAAAATTCTAGGATTTTGCATTTTAGAAATGATGAATTCAAGAATATCTGGATGCCAATCAGCAAGCATAATCATTTGAGCACCGCGTCTCGACCCGCCCTGCTCTACTAAATGAGTTAATTTCGCTATATCGTCAAGCCATGATACTGAGCCTGATGACTTTCCATTTACTCCACGAGCCAATGTATTTCTAGGTCTTAAAGTAGACCCATTAGTACCTATGCCACCACCTCGGGACATTATTTCCATGACTTGTTTACGGTGATCAGAAATTCCTTCCCGAGAATCTTGTACAAACGGCATTACATAGCAATTAAAATACGTTACTTCTGTATCTGAACCCGCACCGTAAAGTACACGACCCGCTGGTACAAAATTTAAATTAGATAGTTCTTTCGAAAATAAATTAAAATATTTATTTCTTTTCTCATCTGTTTTTTCAACTGCAGATAATCCAGAAGCATTTCGCATTGCTATTTGTTCATAATAGATTTCCAAAGGTTTATCAATAACATCAAGGCTACGATTAACAATACCTGTATCTATTTCCGTTTCTTCCTCTAAAAGAGTAGTAAATTCATCTGCAACTTTAATGTTTGCCGATTTTCCTTCCCAATCTATTGATTTAACATAACCAAATCCGCGGGCAGGAAATTTGGGATCTGATTTTACAGTAAGAACGACAAAATCTCCTTCTTTTAATGTCTTTTTTTCAGTATCTTTAAACGCATAACGATCCAACATAACGAGACGAGAAACACCTTCATGTGTTACACTCATATCAGATGTAATTGGATGCACTTGCGGAAATAATTTTATATCTTCGTTTAAAGCTTGTACATTGATTTTAGTATCAGCATCAATCATTAACGACATTATATTCGCTCCTTACTTTTATATTTAAATTTTCATATGTATTGTAGTACTAATAGTACACAAAAAACATAAAAAAATCAATATATAGTGCTTCATTCAATTTTAAAATACTATATATTGTATATTTTAATTTTAGAGAGTTTTTTGTCAACTTGTAGAAGCCTTGATATTACAGGATTTTTAGAGGTTAAGTCTTTCAAAAATACGGATAAAAAAGGAAAAAAACGATACTATTTGTAAATTATTTTTTTTATACATATAATATAATGTATATATAGAATTGGTGGGGGACTAATCATGTTAATTTATTTGATAATCATTTTAGTGCTTTTAATAGGGTACTATGCTTTCACATACTTTAGGCAGCGCAAAATTATGAATTTGTTAACGCAAGAACAATTTATAGAAGGATATCGAAAAGCACAATTAATCGATGTTCGTGAGCCTCAAGAATTTGATAAAGGTCATATAAGAGGTGCGAGAAATATTCCACTCACTCAGTTAAAACAAAGTATGTCAGCAATCAGACCGGATAAACCAGTCTATCTTTATTGCCAAAACACTTCTCGTTCTGCTCGAGCAGCTCAAATTTTACACAAAAATAAATATGAAGATTTAAATGTCCTTCAAGGTGGATTCAAAAAATGGACGGGTAAAATTGATCGAAAAAAATAGTCAGAAGAATATTCCTCTGACTATTTTTATTTATGGCTGTTTTTTAACAGATTAGGATTTTACTTCGTTATGTTCTATTATTTCTGCCACAAAGTCCATAAACTGTGCAGTAACTTAGGTTAATTTCTTCTGCAAATATCCAAACAATGTTGCGACGTAAAATACCGCTACGGAAATACACTCCGCTTTCCACGGGCGGCTGTTGAGCCTTCCTTGTGCTACGCACTGCGTTGTCTCACCTAGGCCTGTCCTCCCGTAGGAGTCTCCGTGTATTTCCTCCGCTGGGTGTGCTTGGTAAACAGCTCTGCACAATTTGTTACTACTATCACAATAGTTGATTGGAGCCGGAGGGCAGTCGACTCCTGGTCGGCTAAAAGCGGTCACGTCCTGTGACCAACGCCGACACTAGCACGTCCTGTGCGTCGCGGGAAAAGCACGTGTCTGAAGACTCAGAAGCAGTGGGTTTCTGCTTCGGAGGCTGAAGCCGTGCCCGCGGAAAGCGTACTGCCCGGAGGCGGAAATCAACGGTTTACCAACAGGTTTACAAATAATCACTACTTCTGATACAGTTTTCTTCAACTAACGTATTAAAATTAACCTATTGAAAGTAAACGTTCTAAAAAATCACTATCTTGTAATCGTTCATCTTTACCGTTGAGTTATGCTAAGCCAGCTTATTTATTTACACTAGAAAAAGGGATGCGCTTCTCGTATAATGATAGATAGAAAGATATACAAAGGGGAATGTTACGTTGAAAGTGGCACAGAAAAATATAACGACTATGAATGAAAGCCATTTTGCTTCACTTTATGAAACGATGAAAAAAAATGGTGACCAAAAAAATGCTGAAAAAATAGTTGATTTATTTGAGAAAAAAGCAGAAAACCAATTTAATATTAGTTTTGCTGGACACTTTTCTGCAGGAAAATCTTCGATGATCAATTATTTATTAAGTAAAGATGTTTTACCTAAAAGCCCCATTCCAACCAGTGCAAACATAGTTAAAATTACATCTGGAGAAGGGGTAGCCCGTGTTTTTTTTACAGAAGCAACTCCAGTCGAATACGATGAACCTTATGATATCGATATGATAAAAGATTATGCAATGGATAAGGATACAATTAACCGGATTGAGATAAGTACAGCAGAAAAGATTTTGCCCGAAAATTGTTCTCTTCTTGATACACCAGGTATCGATGCAGCAGATGATGCGGATCGATTAATGACAGAGTCTGCCCTCCATCTTGTTGATGTTTTATATTATGTGATGGACTATAACCATGTTCAATCCGAAGTAAATCTGTATTTTTTACAAGAAGTACAGAACAAACAAATTCCTTTTTACATTATAATAAACCAAGTCGACAAACATAATGAAAAGGAACTTTCTTTTGAACAGTTTGATTTTAATGTTAAACAAACGTTTGATCAATGGAACATTTACCCTGAAAAAATATATTACTCTTCTGTTATTAATGAAGAAGCTCCACATAATCAAATTAAAGAAATTAAAACAGAATTGTTTGCTCTTTTAACAAATAACCCAACGGAATCAGGACGTTTGAATATAGCGATAAATGAAATAATTGAAGATCATAAAAAATTTCTTAAAGAACAATATGAAGATGCATTATCAGAACTAGATCTTCCTCAAGAAAATGGGTTCGATCTTCATACATTAAAAGAACTGGACAATAAAATTAGTGAAATTGATAACTTACTCATTCGTTTTCGTAAAGAGTTTGAGGATGAAGTTAATCAGACCCTTAAAAATGCTTATTTGATGCCTGCTAAATTAAGGGATCAAGCAGAACATTATTTAGAATCACAACAAAAAGATTTTAAAATCGGCTTTTTTAATTCGAAAAAGAAAACAGAAGAAGAAAGACAACAACGTCTCAATAATTTTTTACAACCTTTACAAAAAACAATTGAAACGACGATTCAATGGAAATTAAGAGATAAATTCATTCAAATGCTTCGTGACTACCAGATTAATGATGAAGATCTGATGCAGAAAGCACAGCAAATTGGGCTAACTTATACACGTGATAATTTACATGCCTTTATTAAAGCTGGTGCAACGATTAACGGAAATTATATATTAAATTATACAAACGATATTAGTAATGATATTAAAAATAAATTTAGACAGCAGGCAAATAGTTTACTTGCTCAAATAGAAACAGTAACGGCAGATAAATGGAATGAAGAAAAAGCAAAGTATGTAGAAGAAAAACAAAAATATGAGGCTATACAGCTTGTATCTGATAAAAAACTAAATTTAGATGAACAATTAGAGGTAAAGTTGGCTCGTATTGATAACCAATTAGAAAATCCTTCTGTTAATAAAATTGATGAATTAAACGGAGTAATAAAAGAAAGAAAAATTGTCGTAAAAGAAAAAACACCGCTAATGAAACAAAATGACGAATCGAAAGATGAACAGATTGAAACAATTCAGCCTGTTGAAGAAAAACAACATGTAACGAATATTTCTATTGATTCTATTATTGAAACAATAGAAAAGGTAACGAATGAAATTGAACATGTTGACGGATTTTCATCGATTATTATTGATTTAGAAGACAAAAAAGAACGATTACACAATAGAGAATTGACGATTGCATTATTCGGTGCATTCAGTGCGGGGAAATCATCGTTTTCAAACGCATTATTTGGTGAACAAATTTTACCAGTCTCACCCAATCCAACGACTGCGGTAATTAGTCGCATTTCACCTGTTACTGCTGAAAACGAGCATGGTACTGTTGTTATAACTTTAAAGAATGAGAAAACATTAGTCGATGATTTACGAGCGATTACAAAAGATTTACAGCCTGAATATCATAACTTTAATGACCTAATTGGATGGATTAAAGAAAATCAACTATATGAACATCATGAATTAACTAAAACCTATCAATCTTATTTACTCGCAGTATTAAATGGATATGATGAACGTAAAGATCAATTAGGTAAGACTTTACAAATCTCTTTAGAGGAATTTCCGACATTTGTAACTGATGAATCTAAAGCTTGTTATATTGAAGCTGTTGATCTTTACTATGATTGTGACTTAACTAGAAAAGGGATAACGTTAGTCGATACGCCAGGTGCGGATTCAGTTAATGCGCGACATACCAATGTAGCATTTGATTATATTAAGCAAGCTGATGCGATTCTGTATGTCACTTACTATAATCATGCAATCACAAGTGCGGATAGGGATTTTCTCATCCAATTGGGCCGTGTTAAAGAAGCCTTTGAACTCGATAAAATGTTTTTTATCGTTAATGCTTCTGATTTAGCTCAAGATGAGTCAGAATTAAAATTAGTATTGGATTATGTAGAAGGCCAACTTCTCCAATTTGGAATTAGGCATCCTAAAATTTTCCCTATATCTAGTAAATTATCATTGAAAGAAAAGGTTAAGCAGATTAATCTAAATAATGAAATGAAAAAATTTGAAAAAGAGTTTTATACATTTATTGATGAAGATTTAGCTGCTCTCACCATTCAAGCCGCAATATGGGATATTAATCGTACGAAATTAACATTGGAGAGTTTTATAAATTCAGCAAATCTTGATCAAAATGTAAGAAAAGAACGGATTGATCAATTAAATGAGCAGCGACAAAAGATTAAAAACGTAATTGCAGATACAAATATTGATATTTCAAATAAAAGAATTATGGAACGAATTGAAAGACAACTACATTTTGTCTTAGAAAGACTATATATTCGTTTTCATGATATGTTTTCAGAGCATTTTAACCCAACGACAATTACTAAGTCCGGAAGACAGGCAATCACCGAGCTTGAACACAATCGTAATGCATTTATTGATTATGTCGGTTATGAATTGTTGCAAGAGGTGCGAGCAGTATCATTACGGATCGAAGCATATATGAAAGAATTATTAAAGAATACGTATGCCCAGATTCAAGAAGAAATTGAAGCAATTGATCAAACACTCATTATTCCAAGCATATCAGATACTAATTTAGAAACACCGGAATATAAGCAAGCGTTCACTGATATTGACATAAATATTTTCAATCAAGCTCTTAAAATTTTTAAAAACACGAGATCGTTTTTTGAACAAAATGAGCGTGAAAAAATGAAAGATGCATTTTACGAACAATTACAACCACTTGCAAAAGAGTATTTGGAAGTGCAACAAAAAATAATGGAAAATGCTTATCAAACGCAATGGGTGAATGAAGTAAATACGTTAAAACAACGGATTGAATTAGAACTTGATTCAATTTTAGACCAAAACATTAACGTATTAACAGACGTTGTGGATGTGAAAGAGTTAGAAGTTAAGCATAAACACATTGATTCATTATTAAATTCATTACAATAAGGAATGACAAGGTTGAAAAATAATATTTTATTAGTTGATGGAATGGCATTACTTTTTCGCGGGTTTTATGCAACTGCATATAGTGGCAATTTTATGAAGACAGCTGATGGTGTACCAACAAATGGGGTATATCAATTTTTACGCTACTTCTTAGATGGGATTAAAACATTTAATCCTAGTCATGTTATTTGTTGCTGGGATATGGGAAGTAAGACATTCCGGACAGAATTATATAGTGATTATAAAGCAAATCGGGGAAAACCTCCAGAAGAATTAGTACCACAATTCGATTTGGTTAAAGAAGTTGTTGAAGCATTTAATTTACCAAATATCGGACTAGTAAACTACGAAGCCGATGATATAATTGGTTCAATTGCCAATCAACATCATTCGAAACATAATATAATTATTCAAACCGGGGACTTCGACATGCTTCAATTAGTGCAAGAAAACATTAAAATTGCTATTATGAAAAAAGGAATCGGAAATTATGAAATATATGATCAAGATAATTTCTATGATAAAAGAGGACTACATCCACACCAAATTGTTGATTTTAAAGGATTTACCGGTGATTCAGCAGATAATTATCCAGGAGTAAAAGGGATTGGCGAAAAAACAGCACTTAAACTTTTACAAACGTATGGAGCAGCTGATCGCATATTGGAAAATATCGCTCATTTATCGAAAGGTATACAAAATAAGTTAAATGAAAACATCGACATGTTTCATTTGTCAAAACAACTAGCAGAAATTAAATGTGATGTGCCTATTGAATGTTATTTGGAAGATGCTGTGATAGATTTTAATGTAGAAGCAATTGAAACAAAAATAAATCGATTGGGCATCAAATTCCGTTCAATTGCTGATTATATTGCCTAGAGTTTTAAAACTGGAAATAAAACAACTTATCCATTAAAATGATAAAGTATGCTATTTTTAATGGGGGTTCAAGCATGACAACAATATATAAAAATCATATTTCGAATGAGGATCTAGAACAGAAGTTAGAAAAAAATGCTACTGTTATTCTCGATGTTCGTGAAACGGAAGAGTATGCCCAGGGTCATATTCCTGGTTCTGTCCTTATTCCGTTAGGTCAACTAGAAAAACGTTGTGATGAATTAAATAAAGAACAAGAAATTTTTATTATTTGTCAATCTGGTGGCCGAAGCAATCAAGCATGTTTTATTCTAGAAGCAAATGGGTTTGAAGAAGTGTATAATGTCCTGCCAGGTATGGTCGGCTGGACTGGACCAATCGATTCAAATTTTTAATAACTTAAAAGTTTTAAGTGTCTGTTGATACTTAAAACTTTTTTTGTTATTTATCAATTGAGACGTTTTTTATTCTAATAATCCGAGCAATAAGTATTCACGGATAAATTTTGTTGTTTTTGAAACGTTCTAACTGCCTCTTCGGTCTATATATACCGTTAATATCACCATCATATAAACCAAGCCCTTTTAATCGTCCTTGTACAAGTTGAACTAAGTTACCTTTAGACCCAACTGATAAATTTTTATATTCTCCTTCTCCAACGCCCGTGATTGGACCTTCAATACGAACTTCAGTACCTATATCGATTATTTCAAATAGTTCTTCAACATCTTTGTTTTGCATACGAATACAGCCACTACTAACATTTTCACCTATTAAATGAGGTTTATTTGTACCATGAATACCATAAACACCCCAAGGGACATTTAATCCCAACCATCTAGATCCAAAACCACCTCCCCAAGACTTTGACTTTTCAGTTATAATATATGTACCGATAGGGGTAGGGGACAGATCAGACCCAATAGCAATTGAATACCTTTTTATTACTTTATTGTTTTTATATACATCTAATTGCTTTTCAAATAAATCAACCTTTAAACTGTAATCAAGCTTTTTTTCCGCATATATTGCTTGTGGTGAAATGATAAACCATTGTAAAAAAAGAAAGAAAATAATAATTTTTTTCATTTGTTTCCAGCCTTTTTATGTAGTTAATAAAAGCTTTCCATATTATTTTGATTTTATACAAACTTGAAGAAATATTTTGCAGAAGCAAGAAACGATCATTAATGTTATAATGGGCTATATTTGGTGTATGCCACAACCCAATTTTGAGCAGATATAGTTTTAAAAAGTGAATCATTTATCTTGGTTGTAAAAGCAACAGCTATGTAGTATTGCGGCATTGAATAATATTTAAGTGATTATTGGAAAAGGAGTTTAAAATTGAAAATAAAAGACTTTACTATCACTGCAATTTTTTTATCCATCATTTTGCTACTTGCATTTACACCGTTAGGATTTATCCATTTAGGTGTAATCAAAGCAACAATTATTCATATTCCAATCATTATAGCTTCTATTATTTTAGGACCGAAAATAGGTGCTTTTTTAGGACTTATGTTTGGATTAACTAGTATCGCAATAAATACAATTACTCCAACTTTGTTATCGTTTGCATTTTCACCGGCTATACCAGTACTAGGCACAAGCCAAGGGAGTTTTTGGGCGTTATTTATTGCAATTGTTCCGAGGATCATCATTGGAATTATTCCTTACTATATTTTAAAAGTTATTCGTAATGTGATAACAAAGAAAAGTGCTAATAAAAAAGCTGCCTTGTTTTTAACTGGTTTACTAACAACTTTTATTCATACATTTCTAGTCATGGGGTCTATTTCTTTAATATTTCAAGACGCCTATGCTCAAGCAATTAATGCCAGCAGTACAAATGCAATTTATAAAGCCATTTTAACTGTGTTTTTCACAAATGGACTTGCTGAAGCTATCCTTGCAGGTATTGTGACTATGGCAGTGACACCAACATTGTTTCAAGTATCGAAAAAAGAATAAAGGGATTAAAACTTAATTAAATTGGAAGGGAGCAAAATTAATAAATCCATTGAATTTTAGGAGGGTTTAATTTGAATTTAAAAGCGGGAGATATCATTCGATTTAAACGGACATTCAAAAAAGAAGATGTTGAAATGTTTACTAAAGTATCCATGGATGAAGGGGATCACCATACGAATCCCGATGAACTGGGGAGACTGGTAGTTCAAGGATTGTTAACTGCTACATTACCGACAAAAGTTGGTGGAGATTACAATGTACTTGCTCGTACAATGAATTTTGAATTTTTTAGACCCGTCTTTACTGGAGATACAATAAGTTGTGAAGTCAGAATAGAAAAACTAGATAAGAAAGATAATAATAGACTTTATATCTTAGCAACTTTTTTATGCAAAAATCAAAATGAAAAACAAGTATTGGGAGGAAACTTTGATGGAATCATATTAACAGAACATTAGACGGTTAAAGTTAATTAAAAACTAAATGTTAATGTACGAAAGATATATTTGAGCAAACAAATTGTTGCTCTCAAATTACTAAATAGAGATTGATAGCTATCAGATTATCTTCAGAATGAAAGTGAAATTAATTCAGTTGGGAGGAGGCAAGCGCAATGCGTGTAGCTGCTATTTACGATATTCATGCTAACTTTTCAGCCTTAAAAGCAGTTTTAGAAGCAATTAGAAAGATAAATGTTGACCAAGTTATAGTTGGTGGAGATTTAGCCTGGGGACCCGAACCACGTCAGGTTATGGATCTATTAATGGAATATAAAGATGAATTTATTTTTATTAGAGGGAATGTCGATCGTGAGGTTTCCTACCGTTACGGGAAAGAAAAAGGATTAGATGACTTCACAGCTGAGTTAAACCAATGGTGTGCGGATCAATTAACGGAAGAACAATTAAGATTTCTAAAGAGTTTACCTGAAAAAACGATTTTGAATGTTGATGGTTTGGGTGAAGTTTTATTCGTACATGGATCGCCTCGCAGCGACGAAGAGGCAATTCGAATAAATACTACTGAGAACGAAATTCGACCAATGATTGAAAATGTATCACAAGATATTATTGTTTGTGGCCATACACACATCCAGTTTGATCGCATGGTTGATGATAAACGTATTATAAATCCTGGAAGTGTTGGCTTACAAAGCCGAGCAAATGGAGCTTGTTGGGCTTTACTTGGCCCTGAAGTTGAATTAAAGGTAACTCCGTATGATACAAAAGAAGCTGCCGAAAGAATTCTTAAAACTAACACGCCTAACAAAGAAGATTTCACTGAACATTACTTAAAGCCACCTTATGAAGGGCCATGATTAACAATGTGTACTTTAAATAATAAATATGAGTGTATTAAATCACATTATGAAAAAATGTACTTAAACAAACGGAACAGATTTGTAAGGTTTTAATCAATATTACTTAAAATGAACCCTTAAATAAGCTGTTTTGTAATTAAAAGAGGTTAATTAATTGTTGACTATAAAAGATATATTTGTTAAATTGTTAGAAAAATATCAAGTAAACCAAATAATGGAGCGTCCTTTTATTGTTGGAATTGATGGATTAGGCGGTTCGGGGAAGACTACGTTAGCAAAAAAGCTTTATCAATATTTATATGTGAATAATTTTGAGACATTATTAATTCACATTGATGATTATATTGTGGAAAGAAATAAACGATACGAAACAGGACATCCGGAATGGTATGAGTATTATTATTTACAATGGAATATTGAAATGTTGAGAAATGACTTGTTCTATAAATTACATAACAACTGTAGCGAATTATCTTTACCTTTTTATGATAAGAAAAATGATTTAATTTCCACTAAAAAAATTGAAGTAAATCCTCAAAATATTTTGTTAATTGAAGGTATTTTCCTTCAAAGAAAGGAATGGAAAAAATACTTAGATTTCGTTATATATATTGATTGTCCTCGTGAACTCAGAATGGAAAGAGTTTTAAATCGTGATTTATACATCGGAGATTACAAAGCAAGATTAAATAAATATAATCAAAGATATTGGTTGGGTGAAGATCACTACATAAAGGTGGAAAATCCCTATAAAGGTGCAGATATAATATTAAAGACATATGATCGGACTCAAAATGAAAGATAAACCCAAATTATTGTTTATTATTGCACTGTGTACCTTAAATAATAAATATGAGTGTTATAAATAAGATAAAAAAATGTACTTAAACAAACGGTGCAGGATAGTTGTATAAAAGGTTCAAGGGGGATACAATTGTCACCAATAAATATTGATGAAATTCCAACTGAGATTAAAGAATTCTTAAATAAGATAATTTCTATAAGTTTTCCACGTCAAGGCTATACATCAAATTTAGGAATAATTGAAAGTGACCAAGGATTGTTTGCACTTAAAAGGACAAGGGAAAAATGGTTTAATTCAATGTTGAAAAAGGAAGTATCTATTTTAAATAGATTGAATAATGAGACGGACTTACCTGTACCAAAAGTGAAAAAGTTCATAGAAAAGAATAATAATTGCGAATCATGGGCTCTTTTAGACTTTATAGAGGGAGAAACTTTAAGGATGGCTTTGTTTAATGAATATAACAATAAAAAACAACAAGAAATTATATTTAGTTTTGGCGAAATCTTGTCTAAAATTCATTCAACTCCTTGTCCCGATGAACTTATAATGAAACAACCGTGGCTTAATCAAATGTTATTTGAAGCAGAATATAATCTAAATAATTACGACGTTGAAGGAACTAAAGGATTATTAGAAAGATTAAAAGTTAAGAAACCAAAAAAATATAAAGAAACTCTTATTCATGGAGATTTTACGATTGATAATGTTATGATTTCAAATGGAGTAATTACTGGAGTTATTGATTGGAGTGGTGGAGCATATGGAGACCCTAGGTATGACGTATCCTTAGCTATTCGCCCTAAACCAAATGCTTTTGAAAATGAAATAGAAAAACAAATTTTTTTTGAAGGCTATGGCAATAAAATAATTGATGAAGACAATTATGATTATTTTGCTAACGGGTTATATAAGTTTTTTTAATTATACTAATCAGCTAAACTAGTTGCGTTATTGGTATGTTTTTTAAAAAAATTTTAGTTTACATAATATATATTATAAGAAGTAAATGCTGAATCAAAAAGATGTACCTGAAGTTGGTACATCTTAGTTTCATATTTTCATAGTTAATTTCCATAATATGGCCCAATTCCATTTTGATCTAATAACGGAATTAGTTCTGAAACAGTTACAAATTCATATCCTTTATCAGTTAAAGAATCCAAAATTAACGGTAAAGCGTCTGCAGTTTGTTTATGTATGTCATGAAATAGAATGATTGAACCAGGTCGAACTTGATTTATCGTAGTATTATAAATTGATTTTACATTTTTTGATTTCCAATCTAAAGAATCTATAGACCATAAAATCACTGATTGATTTGTTTTTTCGGAATGATTGATAACTACTTGGTTTTGTTCACCATAAGGTGGCCTGAATAATTGTGGTTCGATCCCAGTAACTTCTTTAATTTGTTGCTTTGATTCTACTATTTCGGTTTTCATTCGATTATTGTTAACTGCATTTAAATTAACATGAGTAATACTGTGATTACCTATCTCATGCCCTGATTTTGCTACTTCTTTAGCGATATCTGGATAAAACTCTACATTTTTACTTAACATAAAAAATGTTGCTTTTGCGTCATAATCTTTTAAAGTTTTTAAAATTTGAATTGTATTCGTAGCATGTGGACCATCATCAAAAGTAAGTGCAATATATTTTCCATTTGGATCTAGTTTTCTATTTTTATTATTTTTCTTTTCTTCAATTGCTTTTATTTCTTTTGCTATTTTTTTAGAAATTAAGATTTCTTTATAATCCTCATTTAAATAACTATGTAATTCAACTAACTGGATTTTTAATGATTTAATCTCATTATTTAATTCTTCATCTAGATTAATATAGAGGATAAATTCATCGTCGTGGATTTCCCAATTCAAGTCATAAAGGTTATTTAGAACATCTTTTGTTATTTCCTTATCATCTTTTATTTTTTCTGTTAGAAATGTTACTAATTTATCCGTATCAGCAAACATATCAGGTATGCTTATAAATGATTTATTTTCTAAATCGACCATATAGGTTTTAACATATGTATTTTTCATTTCATTATGTATAAATTGCTCTACCGTAATAACGAAATTATATATATTCTCATCAAGTTTATGGATATCAGTTTGATAATTTAAATGTGCAGGTATTTTTTCGCCTCCTGATATCCCCGATTTTTCTAACTCTTCTGTAAAAACTTTTTCTTGGTCACTTGCCCATTTATGTATTGGGTTATCAATTGCCTCAATATTTAAAAAAGGGATCATTTTAAATGTGGTGAGTATTTCTGTCTCTTTCGTTTCCGTTTGAATTTTGATCCCTTTATTAATTTCATCATTTAAAATTTGTGAAGACACTTTCTCTTCGTTTGAAGTTTTTACAGCTCCTGAATTACTGGTAAAAACAAGAGCTAAAGAAATGCAAACTAAAATAACGAAGGATAAAATGACCCTTTTTTTTGCGATTAACATTATCCATATTCCCCTTGTTGAAAAATAAATTAGTGAGATCTGTCTTTTTTTGTCTAAATTAATTATATATCAAACAGATTACAAATAACAACGAGAAATTTATGGATATGTTTGGTTTACAACTCTAATTTCTTCAGTGGTTTTACTGCCGGACCGTTCAAAATGTCGCCTGTATACGTATAGCGTGAGCCATGACATGGACAATCCCATGTATTTTCTGCATCATTCCATTGAACTTCACACCCCATATGGGTACATGTCGTATCAACAGCATGTAGCCTGCCATCAGCATCTTTGTATACACCTGCTCGTTCACCTTGAACAGTTGTCACACAACCTTCGTTTGGTTCTAGTGTTTCGATATCTTCCTCGGGTCTTTCCATTTTTCCTTTTATTAAATGTTTCGCAACATCTGTATTATAACTAATTATTTTTCGGATAGATGGATCGGCTTTAATATCTCTTCCAGGTGAAAATAATTCTTTAAATGGATTATCTTGTTCAGTGATTAAATCAGTTATCAGAAGTGCAGCATTTGTACTATTCGTCATCCCCCACTTTCTAAAACCAGTCGCTACAAATACATTTGACTGCGCCTTAGTAACAGGGCCAACATATGGTATCTTGTCCAATGTAACCAAATCTTGTGCTGACCAGCGATATAATATTTCCTGTAATCCAAAATTATTTTCGGCGAATTGTTGGAGTGCCTCATAATGCGAGATCATTGGCTCATTACTTTGACCTGTTTTATGTGCATCTCCAGCAATAAGTAACAAATCCTCATTATTTATTTCAATTGGTCGTATTGATCTTGTTGGTGTCTCTGCATTTATATACATCCCATTTTTTACTGCTTTATTCGTTTTACAAGCTATAATATAGGAACGATCTGCATACATTTTAGCTGGATAAAAACCGGTTCCATCATAAAATGGATAATGTGATGCTTGAATTACATAACGGCAAAGGATTCGGTGATCATCCTCGGTAATAATTGTTGGATGTTTATTATGCTCTACATTTAAAGCTCTTGTTTCTTCATAAATTTCTACACCGTTTTCTTTACATGCTTGAAGTAATGCTTTTAGATATTCTAACGGATGAAAATGTGCCTGTTCACTCATTTTTAAAGCTTTTTTTACTGGAAAAGGTAGATCGACAGTATCTATAAGCTCCCCTTTAATATTTAGTTTTTCATAAGCTTTATATTCATTTTCTAGTTTTGTTATATAGTCAGCTGATTTTGTATAAAGATATGCATCTTCTGTCGTGTATTGACAGTTTATCTCGTATTCATTAATCATACTTTCAATAAAATTTTTAGCTTGAATATTTGCTTCATAATAAAGTTGTGTATTTTCTACTCCAAAGTGGCTGATAAATTCATCATAAATCATTCCATGTTGTGCGGTTATTTTGGCGGTAGTATGACCAGTAGTTCCATTTAGAATTTGACCCGCATCGATAAGACATACCTTTAGACCTTGTTTTGAAAGTAAATATGCGGCAGTAATACCAGTCATTCCTGCTCCTATAATACCAACGTCAACTTTAATTTTCTCTTTTAATTTATCAAATCTTGGCAATTCAACGGAATCGTACCAATAACTGGTAGATTGTTTAGGTAAAGGGCTCGTCATCTTAGTAACTCCTTTTAGTCAATAGTAATTGATAATATTCCCATAATAAATAGTAAATATGTGTAAGAAGAAATAAAAAAAGTCTAAATTCAGTATGTACTGGATTTAGACTTTTGAAATGCAATATTATTTAATTCACTTCAAAATATTCTTTATAATAACCGGCGACTCGATTACTGTTATCAATTACGAAAATAAATTCTTCAGTTTCATTAATAACATCATATTCTTTTCCTTTTGTTAACATATTGTTTACTTTATATTTTTTTGCATCTGAATGAATACATTTTACTTGCTTGACCGGTTGCTTGTTTTCCCAATTTAAATGAATCATATAATCTCCTCTTTTTAGTTTACATAATATTATTATTGTAACTTACTTAAATAAGTAAAGATATTTCCCATATCCTTCTTTTTCCATATCTTCTTTTTTTATAAAACGAAGTGCTGCAGAGTTAATGCAATATCGTAATCCCCCATGTTCTTTAGGTCCATCTTCAAAAACATGTCCTAAATGAGAATCAGCTTCTTTACTCCTTACCTCCGTTCGTATCATACCACGTGTAGTATCAAGGTGTTCGGTAACTTGCTGATTAACAACCGGTTTTGTAAAGCTTGGCCAGCCACATTGGGCATCAAATTTATCTTTGGAGGAAAATAGAACTTCTCCGGAAACGATATCAACGTAAATTCCCTCTTCTTCATGATCATAGTATTCGTTATGAAATGGTTGTTCTGTTCCATTTTCTTGTGTAACAAAGTATTGCATTGGAGTTAAATTATTTTTTAAT
This sequence comes from Pseudogracilibacillus amylolyticus (SeqCode), assembly GCF_051918545.1. Lineage (NCBI taxonomy): Bacteria > Bacillati > Bacillota > Bacilli > Caryophanales > Bacillaceae > Pseudogracilibacillus > Pseudogracilibacillus amylolyticus (SeqCode). The sequence goes on from NZ_JBPPZG010000008.1 coordinate 25,596, forward strand.
TCTTCTTTGTCATATTTCTTCGTCCAGTTGTCTTTTATAAACTGTTCTCTACCAGATCCTTTTTTATATGTTTTATAGTGAAACTGATTTTTCTTATAGTAATATTGATGTTCTTCTTCTGCTGGATAAAAAGTTTTTGCCGGAAGTATTTTCGTTACAATTGGCTTATTAAATTTTTTACTTGCTTCTAAGTCCTGTTTGGATTTTTCTGCGGTTTTCTTTTGTTCTTCATTATTGTAAAATATCGCTGTTTTATAAGAGTCCCCGCGATCGTGAAATTGTCCTCCAGCATCAGTTGGATCGATTTGTTGCCAAAACAATTCAACAAGTTCCTCATATGGAACAATAGCTGGATCAAACGTGATTTGCACTGCTTCTACGTGTCCAGTTGTATTGGAACAAACTTGTTCATATGTTGGATTCTCTACTGTTCCGCCAGTATAACCGGAAATTACTTTCTCGATTCCAGGTCTCTCATCAAACGGCTCAACCATACACCAAAAACAACCACCTGCGAATGTTGCTGTTTCTAATTTTTTAGTCATAGTTTATTTCCTCCTGTCAAACATGGATTGATTTAAATAAATAATCGAGGTGGAGGGCCTTCATACGTTATTTCATCATTATTTACTTCATTATTTCGTTCTAAAGTTCCTCCATCTTTTATCTCATTTAATGCTTTAACTAAATGATACATCTTCGGTACTTCTTGTAGGACTGGTCCGTATTTATCAAAGAATGGTGTACTTGACTCGATCATTCGAATAATGTATTGAATATAAGCTAATGCTCTTGCAACATATTCATTCACTTTTCCATAAATTTGAGTCCGAACATTTTCGGGTCGTACGATAGTATTTCCTTGTGGGAAATAATTAAAAGGAGTATTTCTCACTGGTTGAAAAACTACCGTATGATAATTATGATTTACCATGTTTCTCACCCTTTTTTTAAATTCTACATTATTGTATGTAAGCATATGGTGAGATGTAACTTATATCTTAACAATAATCTCTTTAAAAATCTATGAAAAAAGCCTTCCCATATAATGTTACGGGAAAGGCTATAATTTCTTTATTTTTTATCCATTTGATTGTTCATTGCACGCATCATTTGATTAATTTTTTTCTGTGATGGTTTTTGACCCATTTGCATCATTAGCGTACGTAACATTTGTTCATTAATTGGTGGATTCTTTTTCAAATAGTTCATCATATATTTTCTAGCAATAAAAAATCCGAGAGCAACTCCTGCTATCAGTGCCAAGAGAGCAATAAGCACTACCCATATTGTTGACATGAAACAATTTCCTCCTTAAAATACAACCTTAACTAATTCCTTTTACAGTATAAACAATTCGGCAACATTAGACAAACGTAAGGTTATTTCAATAAATCTTCTACGTGTCTCACAACATTTTCAATTGTAAAACCATATTCTTTTACAACAACGTCGCCTTTTCCTGAGGCACCGAACTTGTCAACTGCAATAATTTTACCTTCATCACCTGCATATCGTTCCCAACCAAATGAGGAAGCCATTTCAATTGCAACTCTCTTTTTAATATGTGTTGGTATTACTTCGTTTTTATATGTTTCATCTTGTGATTCAAAACGATCCCATGAAGGAATACTTACTACCCTCACATCAATATTCTTGTCCAATAAAACTTTTTGAGCTTCTACAGCCAAACTGACTTCGGACCCTGTAGCAAGTAAAATTGCCTCAGGCTCATTTTTAGCATCAGAAATCACATAAGCTCCTCTGCTTACACCTTCATACGCTTTATCTGCAGTGTTTGGAAGTGTTGGTAAGCCCTGACGCGTTAGAACAAGTGCTGTAGGTTTGTCTTCTGATTCTAATGCTAACTGCCAAGCTGCTTGTGTCTCATTTCCATCAGCTGGACGGATTACGGATAAATTAGGCATCGCTCGTAGTGATGCTAATTGTTCAACAGGTTCATGTGTCGGTCCATCTTCCCCAACAGCAATTGAATCATGTGTAAACACATAAGTAACTGGTGTATTCATAATGGCAGATAATCGAATGGCAGCTCGTAAATAGTCACTAAATACGAAGAATGTTCCCCCATAAACTTTTAAACCACCATGTAAAGCCATTCCATTTAATGCTGCACCCATAGCAAATTCACGAACACCAAACCATATATTTCTGCCATCATAGCTTGCTTTCGTAAAGTCGCCGTCATCTTTTATCATCGTATTGTTTGAGCTTGCTAAGTCAGCACTACCACCAAATAAATTTGGAATTGACTTTGCGAGTGCATTAATAGCATCACTTGAAGCTACTCTAGTTGCAAGTTTGTCTTTTCCAGCTTCATAACGAGGTAGATTTTTATCCCAATCTTCCGGTAACTTATTATTTATCGCCAGTTCAAGGTCTGTCGCAAGTTCAGGATAACTATGTTTATATTCATTAAATAATTTATTCCATTCTTCTTCTGATTGCGCGCCTTTTTTAACTACTTTTTCTTCAAAATTATTGTATACATCTGTATCCACATGAAATTCATCATGTTCCCATTTATAATATTCTTTTGTTAGTTTAACTTCATCTGCTCCTAGTGGTGCTCCGTGAGAAGCCGATGAATTCGATTTATTCGGAGAACCATATCCGATAATTGTTTTTACTTCTATTAAAGTTGGTTGCTCCGTATTTTCTTTAGCTTTAGTTATTGCTTTTCTAATTTCAGCAAGGTCATTTCCATCTTCAACACGGATTACTTCCCAGTTATAAGCTTCAAATCGTTTTTGTGTATGATCAGAAAATGAACGGTCTAAATCTCCGTCAAGAGAAATATCATTAGAGTCATAAAGTACGATTAATTTTCCTAAACCTAAGTGACCAGCTAAAGAAGCTGCTTCGTGCGAGATACCTTCCATTATATCGCCGTCACCAACTAATGAGTATGTATAATGATCGATAATATTAAAACCATCTTTATTATATTTTGCAGCAAGATGAGCTTCTGCCATAGCCATTCCTACAGCCATTGCCACACCTTGTCCTAAAGGGCCTGTTGTCGCCTCCACGCCATCTGTATCTAATACTTCTGGATGTCCTGGAGTTCTAGATTTAAATTGACGGAAACTTTTAAGATCTTCTATCGTGACATCATATCCTGATAAATGAAGAAGACTATATAATAGCATAGAACCATGACCTGCTGAAAGTACAAAACGATCACGGTTAAACCATTTTGAATTTTTAGGATTGTGGTTCATAAAATCGGTAAATAACGAATACGCCATTGGAGCTGCACCCATTGGTAAACCTGGATGACCCGAATTTGCTCTTTCAATTGCATCAATAGATAATGTACGAATAGTATTAATTGCTTTTTGTTCAATTTGTGATAACATGCTATCTTCCTTTCAAGTAATAAATTTATTTAAATTTTTTATTCTTTTTTAATTTCTTTACTTTTTCAGGTGTAACATCTTGTCCTTCTGGATCAATAACAGTTAAAGTACTTATTTGATTTGTAAAAGACTGTCTAATATTATGGAGATATTCCTCCCTAAGTTCTTTTTGTTCTTTTTTTTCTTTATTCGTAAGTCCTTCTGCTTTTGATTTGTTTGCGAGGTAATTAATTCGGTTTAATTTTTCTTTTGACATCATCACGATCACCTCATTACTACTATTGTACTTAATTTTTTAAAATTAGTAAAAAATTAAACGAAATCTACATACTCTTCTATATTATGCTTTCAAGATAACTCTTTCAAGTTTAAACATTTATAAGTCAAAACAGAGAACTTATGTTTGACTTTTTTCACTAAAATGGTATGATATAAGTAATAAAAAAAGTGAGGTGTTCCCTGTTGAAGAAACTCTCTAAAAGACAACAAATGATTTTTGATTTTATTAAAAATGAAGTAGAAACAAAAGGCTATCCACCTTCTGTACGAGAAATCGCAAAAGCTGTTGGACTTGCTTCAAGTTCCACTGTGCATGGTCATTTAGAACGAATTGAAAATAAAGGATACATAAGACGAGATCCAACTAAACCTCGGGCAATTGAAATATTAGACCAGTCAGATAATGATATTGAAAAAGATGCTGCAAGATATGCACCGGTAATTGGTAAAGTAACCGCTGGGTCTCCGATAACTGCAATTGAAAATATTGAAGAATACACTCCTGTTCCTAGTTCTATTGCACATCAAAGCGATAATTTATTTGTGCTTGAAATTGAAGGGGAAAGTATGATCAATGTTGGCATTCTTAACGGTGACCGGGTGATTGTTAAACAACAAACAACCGCAGAAAACGGTGATATTGTAGTCGCGATGACCGATGAAGATGAGGCAACTGTTAAACGTTTTTTTAAGGAAAGCGATCATATTCGTCTCCAACCCGAAAATGATACAATGGAGCCGATCCGTTTAGAGAATGTTTCCATATTAGGTAAAGTCATTGGATTATACCGTAATTTTTAATATGTAGTTAAACTTTTACTATGAAAAAAGCTAGAGATTATTCCCTAGCTTTTTAAAATTACTATTTTAGTGTGTGTTCCGATGAAAAGGATTAACGTCGTCTAAGTTCGCTATGCGTCCCGCTAGTAATTCCGACGCTAGTACGTCTGTACGTTGCATTTCGAGACACTGCAGCTTTGAATGGTGGAGCGTATGCAGTTAATAAGCGTAGATGTTCTTGCTCGTCGGAAAAAGTGGTATTTTTTTCCAAGAAGCGAAAAAAGCAAGCAACAGAGCTTTCACAGGAAGTGGTGACTCTTCTGACAAGGACGTGGGCTTTTCTGACAGAAGTTCCCCCTATGCAAATTGTCATTTTCAGCGGATTTTCTCGACATCTTTTACAAGTTCTTTCGATAATATAAGTTGGTCTTTTTCAATCAACTTTTTAATGGTTTCCGTAATTGCAATCTTTACATGTGCATAGGTTAATCCACCCTGCATAAAAGCAATAAAAGGAGGTTTGATTGGGCCATCTATCGACAATTCGATACTTGACCCTTGAATAAATGTGCCGGCAGCCATAATAACTTTTTCATCATATCCGGGCATCTCACTTGGATAAGGCGAAACATATGAATTAATCGGTGAATTTTCTTGGATTGCTTGACAAAAAGCAATCATTGATTCTTCATTTCCAAATGTAATGGTTTGGATGATATCTGTTCTTTTTTCATTGTAAAATGGAGTCGATTTAATTCCAAGTAAGTCAAGTAAACGAGATGTAAAAATGGCACCTTTAAGTGCTTCACCAACAATATGAGGTGCGAGAAAAAAGCCTTGGTACATTTCCTGTAACATTTGTAAGGTTGCTCCCGCTTCTTTTCCAAGTCCTGGAGCTGTTAATCTGTTTGCAGCATTTAATACTAATTCCTCTTTTCCAACAATGTATCCTCCGGCACGTACAAGTCCACCTCCGGGATTTTTAATTAAAGATCCTGCGATTATGTCTGCTCCAACATGGAGAGGTTCTTTCTCTTCAACAAATTCTCCATAACAATTATCAACAAAAACAATTAATTCTTTATCAATTTGTTTTACAAACTTAATCATTTTTGCAATTTCAGCAATTGTAAAAGATGGTCTATCTTCATACCCTTTGGAACGTTGAATACCGATTACTTTTGTTTTTTCATTAATCGCTGATTTAATTCCATCATAATCTATTGAACCATCATTTAATAAAGCAACCTCATTATAAGATATTTGATAATCTTTTAATGATCCCGGGCTGTTTGCTCTTTTTCCGATAACTTCTTCTAACGTATCATAAGGGCTTCCTGTAATATACAGTAGCTCATCACCAGGATATAATAAAGAAAATAAAGCTGTTGCAATCGCGTGAGTTCCTGATACTATTTGCGGTCTAACAAGTGCATCCTCGCCCCCAAATACGTTAGCATAGATCGCTTCCAGCCCATCACGTCCACTGTCATCATAACCGTAACCATCCGTTGAGTTAAAATGGAAATCACCAATTTGTTCAGACTTAAAGGCATCAAGCACGCGTCTCTGATTTACTTCTACCATTTTATTTACTTGATCAAAAATTGTCGCACAATCTGTTTCGGCTTGTAGTACTAAATTGTTTAGCATTTATTTATCTTCTGCTCCTTTACAATATGCCAATAAAGGGTGGGCTTCGCGGATAAACCCTTCTATATCATACATATTCGTTTCCTCATTATATTGTTTCTTTGTCACGATCGATTGAATTCCAAATTGATTCATTACCCTTCCATCAGCAGGTGAAAGGGATAATGAATAATAAATCCACTCTTGTTTTAAAATCTCTTCTATCTTTATTAATAAATTTTCGCGATCTGATTTTTTATATGCACTCATTACCATATACGGATGCTGAGTAGCAAAAAAGTCATCATGAAGTAAATCAGCCTTATTGTACAAAGTTAACATTGGTATATGATCCGCATCAAGTTCATGAAGAATTTCCTTCACTGTCTTCTGATGCTGTTCGTTACCTTCGTGAGATGCATCTACAACATGGAGTAAAAAATCAGCCTCCGTTACTTCTTCTAAAGTAGACTTAAAAGCGGCTATCAAGGAAGTGGGCAAATCTTGTAAAAATCCTACTGTATCTGTGATGAGACATTGAAAACCTGATGGTAAATGAATTTGCCTTGTTAATGGATCTAGTGTAGCGAATAATAAATCTTCTTCCAAAGCTGATTCATTTGTTAAACGGTTAAAAAGTGTTGATTTTCCTGCATTTGTGTAACCTACAATTGCAATTTGAAAAACTTTATTTAACTTTCTTCTTTTTCGGTACTGTTCTCTTTGCTTTACAACATCTTTTAAACGTCTTTTAATTTCATCAATACGTCTCCGGATATGTCGTTGATCCGTCTCCAGTTTTGTTTCACCTGGACCTCTTGTGCCGATTCCACCACCTAATCGGGATAAAACTAACCCCATTCCATGCAACCGTGGTAACATATACTGTAATTGTGCGAGCTCTACTTGGAGTTGTCCTTCTTTCGTTTTTGCTCTACTGGCAAATATATCTAAAATTAGTTGGCTACGGTCAATTACACGAACTCCAAAATGATCATTTAAATTACGTAACTGCCCGGGAGATAGCTCATTATTACTAATAACAAGTTCGATATCATTCGCTAAAATCAATTGTTTAATTTCTTCTACCTTTCCCTGCCCTACATAAGTAGAAGGATGAATTTGCTCACGGTTTTGAACGACTACCTCTTTTACTCTCCCGCCAGCCGTATGACTTAACGATTTTAATTCTGCTACAGAGGATTCAAAATGATAGTCCGTCTCCGTATTTTTTTTAACAGCCATGATTAAAACATTTTCATTTGCCAAATAGTAACCCTCTTTTCAGATAGAAATGCAATTAATAATAGTCTTTTTGTATAATAATATTAATTTTCAAATTGTATATCTTCTGCTTTTAATTCCTGTAAATCTTTCATCGTACAGTCATTTACACTTAATAATCTAATCGCTTGCATGCGTATGCTTTTCTCAATAACATTGCGTACAAATCTTGCATTTGCAAAATGGGAAGTATTGTAAGTGATTTGCTCTCTTAAATGACTACGAAGCTTCCAAATCGCTTTATCTGACAGTTCATATTCCCTTTCGGATGCCATTTGAATCGCAATTTCGATCAATTGATCCAAACTATAGTCATGAAAAGGAATATGAAAAGGAAATCGGGATTTTAAACCAGGGTTTAAAGATAAAAAACGATTCATTTCCTCTGGATAACCGGCTAAAATTAAGAGAAAATCATTTTGATGATCTTCCATTTGCTTCACTAATGTATCAATTGATTCCCTACCAAAATCTTTATGTCCACCACGAGCTAAGGAATAAGCTTCATCTATAAATAATATACCACCTAAAGCTTTTTGTACTAAATTGCGTGTTTTTTGTGCTGTTTGGCCAATATATTCCCCTACTAAATCTGCTCTTTCCGCTTCAATAAAATGACCTTTTGACAAAATATTTAATTTATACAAAACGTTTCCTAACTCTCTAGCAATCGTTGTTTTACCTGTTCCCGGATTTCCTTTAAAGATCATATGAAGCACTTGTTTATTAACAGATAGACCCATTTGCTCTCGTTTACTATTCATTACTTTTGTTGCATATATTTCTTTAATAATTTCTTTAAAATGTTTTAAGCCAACAAAAGATGAAAAATGATGATCAATTATTTTTAATTCTTGATGATTCTTTAAAATATAAGGTGTTTGTTTTTTAGTGCTATTTTTATTCTGCTCACGTAATATAATATTTATTTTCCCGTTATCGTTGTGAATCATTTGCGTATTCAAATTATCACCCCTCGCACTTTTAGTATACGTCAGAAAGTATTATATGTGATAAATGCCCAGAAAAAAAGCGAATCTCCAAACGAGAAAATCGCTTTTTTAGTGCTTTAAATTATGGGAAACGAAAAAGCTATGTAAGCATTACGGGCAAGGGGTAATAAAATTATTCTTTATTATCAATTTCTATATTTTTTGATGGTGCAAATGTAGAAATTGCATGTTTATAAATAAGTTGTTGTTTTCCTTCAGAATCCAGTAATACAGTGAAGTTATCAAATGCTTTAACAATTCCCCTTAATTGAAAACCGTTTGTTAAAAATACCGTAACAGCAACCCTTTCTTTTCGAAGCTGGTTTAAATAATGATCTTGAATATTGACTGTTTGAGCCATTCTTTCTCCTCCTCATTTTCTATCTATATTTTTAAAGAAGACCGGGGTCTTGTTTTAGACCTTAGCTCCTTTTATAACAAGGTATACTATATTTTTTTGTTATTGTATTTTCAATCGTATGGACTATCGATGGAAATAGGTTACTGTTGGAAGTATCAATCTGAAACCATTCAATATCCATTTGGTTTTTAAACCACGTAAATTGTCTTTTGGCATAGCGCCTTGAATTTCTCTTTAATGTTTCAACTGCTGTGTCCAAGTCGACTTCGCCTTTTATATACGGAATGATTTCTTTATAACCAATTGCTTTCATGGATTGGCAGTTTTCATACCCTTGCTTGTATAGGAAAGTAACTTCCTCAATTAATCCATCAGTAACCATTTGATCGACTCGTTTATTAATTTGATTATACAGTGTTTTTCGATCCATTTCCAACCCAATCATAATATGATTATAACGAGGATTGTTTTTCTGTTTTTTATGAATTTCAGTCATTGTTAGCCCGGTTGTTTCATAGATTTCCAGAGCTCTAATGACCCTTCTATAATTATTAGGATGTATTTTTTGGGCTTGTTCTTGATCGATTTGCTTTAATTCATCGTACAATGCTTGATTACCTTCTTCTTGCAATCTTTGCTCAAGCTTTTTTGTTATATGATTATCCCGTTTCCGATTATTGAAATTATAATCGTACAAAACAGACTGAATGTATAGGCCACTTCCACCTACCAAAATAGGAACTTTGTTTCTATCATTAATTTCTTCTATATGTTTTTGTACCAAGCGTTGATATTCCGCTGCCGAGAAGGATTCATCTGGCTCCTTGATATCAAGCATAAAATGGGGGATGCCATTTTTTTCATGCTCTGTAATTTTTCCAGTACCGATGTCAAGTCCCTTATATACTTGCATGGAATCCCCACTAATAACTTCAGCATGAAAGCACTTTGCAAGATCAATACTTAGTTTTGTTTTTCCAACAGCTGTTGGTCCAACAATTACGATGACATTTTTCACGTTTTCTCCCCTGCCAAATTGCTATTTATAATACGCTTTGAGTCTCCAAATGTATTTATTGATATTTTGTTGTAAAGAAAGTAGAAAATATAAAGTAAGTTCATCATTTACTTCTTTCGCTCTTTTAAGTCCAATTTCCTCTATTTCTTCTGTTATTTTTGTAAAATCATCAGATAATTGTTCCATCATTTCTTCTTCTTCATCATCCGCTGTCGCTTCTTCAATAGTTGCTTCTTTAACATATTTTATCATTGTTGCGTATGGCTTTCCATCCATTGATAAAATATGATCACTAAGACGATCGATATCTTTTTTCCAGGTACCATGAAGTTCTTCAAAAATAGGCTGAAGTTGAAATACATGCTCGCCTTTCGCAAACCATTTATAGCGATGAAGCTTTACATAAATAACAAAATAATTTGCTAACAACTGATTTAAGAACAAGATTAAATACTGTCGATCCATATTGCACCTCAATCGTTTTTTTGTATTTGAACAACCTATATAATAGCTTTAACGACAGATGGCAATTTATTCATGCTACATGATACGTTTAAACATTTTCTCAATTTCATAATAGGTAAAATGAATAATCACTGGTCTTCCATGTGGGCAAGTGAAAGGATCATTCGTTTTTCTTAAATCTTCTAATAATCGTACCATATCTTGATCAGTAAGGTAATGATTTGCTTTAATAGATCGTTTACAAGACATCAAAATAGCGACTTCTTCTCTCAATTTTCCAATGTTTACTTTCCCTTCTTGGATAATCTGTTCGACAAGATCGCGAATAATTTCTTCTTCCTGCCCTTTCGGAAACCAGCCTGGAAATGCCCGTACTGCATACGTATTATTCCCAAAAGGCTCTAGGAACAAACCGATTTGTTGTAACTGATCATAATTATTTTCTATAAATGTCATTTCATTCATTGTAAATTCAAAGGTAAGTGGAAATAATAATTGTTGTTGTTCTGTTTCATTTGGTTTTGCTAATTGTTCCTTATAAAATTCATATTTAATTCTTTCTTGGGCTGCATGTTGGTCAACCATATAAAAACCATTTTCATTTTGTGCTAAAATATACGTTCCTTGTAGCTGACCAATCGGATACATTGGTGGTACACGTTCCTGCTCGTTGTTGTATCCTTCACTTTCATTATTATTTTCACTTAAATCATCTTCAGAAAAGGAAATTGCTTCTTGTTCAAGATCTTCGTTAGGTATATCATCTACAAGCTGCTCTTCATGTTTAGGTTCTTTAATATGTTCAGTCGCTATTTGTTGATTATTATTTGGTACATTTATTTCAGGTTCTTGAAGAGGAGAAAAAGTAAATTTCTCTTGCTCCGTTTTTACCTTTTCTTGCATGTTTTTTGGCTTCTCTTCAATCGTTGGAATTAATGTTTGCTTTTTAAAAACATCCCGGATCATTCGTTCAATTAGTGCAATTAATTCTTTTTCTTTACTAAAGCGGATTTCTAATTTTGTAGGATGAACATTAACATCAATTAATATTGGATCTAATTGAATGCTCATCACCACAATCGGATAACGATGTATCGGAAGAAGTGTGTCATACGCTCGTATAATTGCATGAGATAATGCGGGACTTTTAATATACCGACCATTTACAATCAATGTTATAAACCTGCGATTTGAACGAGTAATTTCCGGTTTTGCAATAAACCCATCTATTTTAAAATCGAGTGTTTCTTCTTGGATCGCTAACATATTTTTCGCTACTTGCATCCCATATATCCCGGAGATTACTTGAAGGCGATTTCCAGAACCAGGGGATTGAAAGATTGATTTTCCATTATGGATAACGTCAAATCGAACTTGTGGATGGGCGAGTGCATACCGATATATTAAATCGGTTATATGACTTAATTCTGTATGAATTGTTTTTAAATATTTTAGCCTAGCAGGTGTGTTAAAGAATAAGTTATCAACGGTGATTTCAGTACCTTTTCTTGCATCACTTTTTGTTTCTTTAATAATTTTCCCTGCGTCTAAGTACAATTTTGTACCTGCTTCATCACCCATTGAAGATTTAATCGTCACTTTACTTACTGATGCAATACTTGCTAAAGCCTCTCCCCTAAAACCAAGGGAATGGATATGAAACAAATCAGTATCGAACGATATCTTACTAGTTGCATGGCGCAGAAATGCCCGTTTACAATCTTCTTTACTTATCCCATCTCCATTATCTGTCACTTTAATTTGTGTTAGCCCAGCTTCTTTTAATTCAATTTTGATGACGGTACTATTTGCGTCAATACTATTTTCTATTAACTCTTTAACAACAGAAGCGGGTCTTTCCACAACTTCCCCAGCAGCTATTTTGTTCGCTAATCGTTCCGGGAGTTGTTGTATTTTCAAAAAATCACCGTCCTATCTAGTTGATTTTTTTCTGTAATTTATAAAGCACATTCATTGCATCAAGTGGTGTCATTTCTAACAGATTCATTTCTTTCAATTCATGTAAAACTGCTTCTTCTTTTGGTTTTCGTTCTATTTTTTTATTATTTGCAGGTTCCTCAAAAAATGTCAGTTGTTCTAAAGGTGCAGCCGCTGTATCTGTACCTTTACTTTCTAATTCATTTAAAATAACTTTTGCCCGCTCAATTAATTCTTCCGGTAAATCTGCTAATTTAGCGACGTGAATTCCGTAACTTTCATTGGCCCGGCCTTCTTCAACCTTATGTAAAAATACAACTTTGTCTTCATATTCTTCCGCACGAACATAAATATTTTTCACATGTTCTAATGATTCTTCAAGCTCTGTTAACTCATGATAGTGTGTGGAAAACAATGTTTTTGCTTTAATATGATTATTTATATACTCAACAATCGCATGAGCGAGTGCCATGCCATCATAGGTGCTCGTCCCTCTTCCAATCTCATCTAATAAGATTAAACTTTTATCCGTTGCATTTTTAAGTGCATTGTTTGCTTCCAACATTTCAACCATAAACGTACTTTGGCCACGAACAAGGTCATCTGCCGCACCAATTCTCGTAAAAATTTGATCAAAAATCGGAATTCTTGCTTCATCAGCGGGAACAAAACAACCTATTTGCCCCATAATGATTGTTAACGCTAATTGTCTCATATACGTACTTTTACCGGACATATTGGGCCCGGTTATCAGTAATATAAACTTATCCTCTGTTAGTTTAATATCATTAGGAACATAACTTCCATCTTCCATCACTTTCTCTATCACCGGATGACGTCCATTTTTAATCAATAAATTTTCTTCTACAAATAATGGTCGTTTATAGTTATTTCGTTCACTAACCTCAGCAAATGATTGTAAGACATCAATTTGACTAATAATATTAGCCAATTGTTGGATCGTTTCTATTTCTTCTTTCAGTTTTTCTCTAATATCTATAAAAAGCTCATATTCAAGTTCAACACTTTTTTCTTGAGCCTCTAATATAAGTGTTTCTTTTTCTTTTAACTCAGGAGTTATATACCGTTCAGCATTTGTGAGCGTTTGTTTTCTTTCATAACGTCCTTCTGGAATTAAATGTTTATTTGCATGGGTAATTTCAATATAGTATCCAAAAACTCGGTTATACCCAATTTTTAATGATTTGATATTCGTAATATCTTTTTCTTTTTGTTCTAAATCCAGGATCCATTCTTTACCATTTGTTAATGCGTTACGATACTCATCCAATTGTTCGTTATACCCGTCTTTAATTATATTTCCTTCTTTTATTGAAATAGGCGGTTCATTGTTAATGCTTCTTTCTAACAATGAAATGATTGTTTCTGGATAAAATATTTTTTCATTAATTGCTTGCGTATGTGAATCAGGAATGGCCTCTAAAATTTCTTTTATTTTTGGAATAGATTGTAAAGATTCTTTTAATTGGATCAAATCTCTCGCATTGACATTACCAAATGACACACGCCCTGCAAGTCTTTCAAGATCATAGACAGTTTTTAAAGCTTCCCTCAAGGCATCTCGCTCGATAAACGCATTAGTTAATGCTTCAACAACTTGTAAACGGTCATTAATCCTCTTTTTATCCGTTAAGGGTCTTTCTACCCATCTTTTTAAGGTTCTAGCTCCCATTGCGGTAACTGTTTTATCGAGTACCCAAAGTAAAGAACCGTACCTATCTTTTTTTCGAATTGTTTCCGTTAATTCAAGGTTACGCTTAGAGTACATATCAAGCGAAACATAATTTTGTAATTTTATTATTTTTGGTTTTTGTAAATGGTGAAGCGATCTTTTTTGCGTATGTACGATATAATTTAAGATTCTACTAAATGCTTTTAAAAATCGTTCATCCTCAAGATTTTCAAGTAAATGACGAAATTCACCAATAAAATTTACCTCATCTTCATATGAAAGAACAATTTGTAAC
>NZ_JBPPZG010000009.1:0-37586 GCF_051918545.1 Pseudogracilibacillus amylolyticus (SeqCode)
TAATACTACTTCATTTTTACTCATGTTATCTTCTCCTCACTCACTTATCGTACTTGCCTATTATACAACATTTCCTCATTAAATTTGGTAATATATAAAAAAAGACCTTAAAAATACACAAGGAGATTTTCTTTTATGTTGAATCAATTAAGAAAAATTTATCCATCGATTATTTCATATGACCAACAAAATCAGGCTCATATAGATGACTATATGTGGTTTATAACTAATGAAAAAAAGGTATTCGGAATTCTTCGACAAGAACTTACTAAAAAAGATCTCATTCTTTTATCTACATTTTTAAAAAGATATAATCAACTTTTACCCGAAAAAACAACAGAAGAAGAGTATTGGTACGACTTAATAGAAGAAAAATCAAGTGCTTCCCACCCCTCACCCTTTCGGTTTATTTATTTTACGATGCAGCCAGATCAGATTGATCCTTTTTCATTTAAAGAAGCCATTACAGAATTATTCGGTAAATATATCCCCATATTATGGGAGGATGAAACAACTGGGATTTTAATAGAAGAAATTTCCTTCATGGAAGAGCAAATTGATTATGCACAAATTATCGATATTTTGATGGCAGACTTATCAGTTCATATTCATTTTTATATTGGTGATATACAAACGGATAGTAGCAATATAAAACAATATTATACATTTTTAATGAAAGGCGGTAAAATAATTTTTCAACTAACAAACAAAGAAGTAATAAGCTATCAACAATCGATTCCTTATTTACTATTACATCAAACCGACCAGCAAACGAAAAAACAATTAATTACATCTGTGTTGAAAAAATTCGAACGAGATGAGGAAATGTTACAGACACTTGAAATGTTTCTCAACTATAATTTAAATGTTTCAGAAACCGCAAAAAAAATGTATATGCACCGAAATAGTTTGCAATATCGAATTGATAAATTCATGAATGAAACAGGTATTAATATCCAAAATTTTGATGAAGCCCTTGCTGTAAAGTTAGCATTGATTGCTAGAAAAATTTAACAGCTCTCTTCATTCGTCAATTTGCACATAAAGCAGACAAATCTTTGTGCAATTTTGTTATATATGAAAGCGCTGTTTTATTTTACAATTACAGTAAGATAAAACTTAAGGGGATGAAGAGATGGCGGAACTTAAACTAAATAATATCAAAAAAATATATGGAAAAGATGTTGTCGCGGTTAAAGACTTTAATTTACATATTGAAGATAAAGAATTTATTGTATTTGTAGGACCTTCTGGTTGCGGTAAGTCTACTACATTACGGATGATTGCGGGACTTGAAGAAATCTCTGATGGTGAATTATATATTGACAATAATTTAATGAACGATGTGGCACCAAAAGACCGCGATATTGCGATGGTTTTCCAAAACTATGCGCTATACCCACATATGAATGTTTATGACAATATGGCATTTGGATTAAAATTACGAAAGTTTAAAAAAGATGAGATTAAAAAACGTGTAGACAATGCGGCTAAAATTTTAGGCCTGGAAGACTTTTTGGATAGAAAACCGAAAGCACTTTCAGGTGGTCAGCGCCAACGTGTTGCTTTAGGAAGAGCAATTGTTAGAGATCCAAAAGTGTTCTTAATGGACGAACCGTTATCAAATTTGGATGCTAAATTACGGGTACAAATGCGTGCAGAAATTCAAAAGCTTCACAACCGTTTACAGACAACAACGATTTACGTTACTCACGACCAAACCGAAGCAATGACAATGGCAACTCGTCTCGTAGTTATGAAAGATGGAATCATTCAGCAGGTTGGAACACCGAAAGAAATTTATGATAATCCGGAAAATGTGTTTGTCGGTGGGTTTATTGGATCGCCAGCCATGAACTTCCTACATGGAACCGTTACAAATGGTCATATCCAATTAGGAGATCATTCAGTTAAAATCCCTGAAAACAAATTGAAAGTGTTGAAAGACAATGGATTTGACAACAAAGAAGTGATTCTTGGTATCCGTCCTGAAGACATTTATGACGCTACATCTAACCAAGACTATTCAAATGAATTAAATATTAACATTCGTGTTGACGTTGCTGAATTAATGGGATCTGAAACGATCGTATATGGAGAAGTGAATGGACAAAATGTTGTATCCCGAATCGACGCTCGAACTGGAATTGTAGCGGGATCGACATTGAAGCTTCATTTTGATATGGACAATTGTCACTTCTTTGATCCTGAAACAGAATTACGAATTAAATAATGAATTAAAAAATCCGCCGTTTAATAAGCGGATTTTTTGTTTAATTGTGTTACAGATTTTTTCCGCTGAAATTTTGTTGAAATCGATGAATTTTTAGTTCAATCGATGATTTTTTTGTATATTCGCTGAATACATGAACAAAATCGCTGAATCCCCATGTAAAATCGCTGAATTTCCACAAACAACAAAAGCAATTAACCCAACTGGGTTGTTTTAAATCTTCAGGCATCTGCTTACCTTTTACAAATCGGAAAGACTCAAGATTTTTAACATAATTACAGTTGTATATATTATGATTTAATAGCGAGAAATATTATGTACATTTTGTTATAGTGGGAATAAGCTTTTGAAAGAGAGGATGAAAATAATGAATATTATTGCCCATAGAGGAGCTTCTGCATATGCACCAGAAAATACATTAGCTGCTTTTAAAAAAGCGCTCGATCAAGAAGCAGATGCTATTGAGTTCGATGTAAGGCTTTCAAAAGATGGTGTACCGGTAATTTGTCATGATGCAACAATTAACCGGACAAGTAATGGGAAAGGCTACATTCATAATTTGACCGTCGACCAACTGAAAAAGTACGATTTCGGCTCTTCATTCAGTAAAAAATACAAAGGAGAAACGATCCCAACCTTGGATGAAACATTGTCATTAATCAGTGATCAACCAAGAACGATTCATATTGAGTTAAAAAATGGCCCTGTTATCCCTAAAGATTTGGAACGAAAAGTCCTTGACCTCGTTTACCGTCATGGCGTTGAACATAAAGTTGTCTATTCATCCTTTGATCATGTGAGTTTACAAAGATTAACACATATTGACCCAAATGCAAAAATAGGTTTACTATTTCATATAAACTTAATTAACTTATTTGATTATATACAGAATACAGGTTTATGTATTTATAGCATTCATCCTAACCATTTCTATGTGACGGAAGAGATGATTGTCGAAGCTCATGAGCGTAATATAGAAGTAAATATTTATACAGTCAATAATCGGAATCAAGCAAATATGTATAAGTCATTAGGTATCGATGGATTAATAACTAACGACCCGCTAATATTAAGATAGTTTTTCGAGAGAAATAATCTCTATTTAAATAAAATCAAAGATATTACGGATAAGTTTTCCGGCACTTCTAAATAGAAAAATAACTAATCGAAAAGGTAATAATAACAACTCGGTAATCCAAAACAACATGTCACCAATAAAATCGATGATTGAATTATTAGATTGATTTTCTTTCTTTTTCCCTGGTTTCTTTCGATTATTCAAGATGATTCTCCTCTCCGTAATATTGAACCAAAAGAACATTTTTAATAAATAGTATAAATTGATGTAAGAAAAAAAGAAACCTAAGGGCATGAAATAAGTCTCAGATTTCTTTTTTCTCGCGAGTAATGACATTCATTTTATTATGCTTATGATTTTAATATTTTTTAATATCATAAAGGCATCATTACGTCCTACTATAAACAAGCCTTTAATTCGCTTTAGTTAACTCTTTAATTCTAGTAATTTGTTCTTTAGAAAGATCCTTATCAAAATCGAAGTCTTCTCTTACACCTGAACCAAAATGAAGTGCTTCTGGTTGGACTTCTTCATAAAATGAACGTAATGTTTCAATCCGTAACCCATGCCCCGGCATAATCGTTAAATGAGTCCCTTTTGTTTTTTCAATTAAGCGAATTAAATTAGCAGCTGAATCGGTTGCAGGTCCGTCACCACCAGCTGTTAAAATAGTTGTAATTTGCTTGTACTTAAGAATTGTTTCTAATGCTTCCATTTGATCTCTTACAAAGTCAAATGCTCGATGAAAAGTAACTTCTAAGCCATCAGCAGCTTCCAATAAGACTTTTAATGTGGGCTCATCGATTATTCCTTCTTGTGTAAGAGGGCCAATAACGATCCCATTAGCCCCTATCTGTTTAATTGCTTGAATATCATGACACATCGCTATGAGATCATCTTTATCATAAACAAATGATTTATTATGAGGCCTAACCATTACATTGATCGGTATATTAACTGCTTCTACAGCTGACTTAATTAGCCCATAACTCGGAGTTAATCCATCTTCAGCTATACTCTGACATAGCTCTACTCGATCGGCATGATATTTTTCAGCTGCTTTTACATCTTTTAAACATATTCCAATCACTTCTAATAACATGTTGACGTCTCCTTACCCAGTGCTTTTTTAATCAAATAGGCAGCACCAATAATTCCTGCATCATTGCCTAACTTTGCGATTTCTACTTGCGTAGTTTCACTAATCCAACGAAGAGAATGTTTCTTAAAAGATACCTCTATTTGTTGTACAAATGGAATTCCTGCTTGCGATAGGCCGCCTCCAATTAATATTTTAAACGGATTAACGACCGTTCCTACGTTCGCCAAAACAAATCCAAGATTGTCAACTAATTGGTCAATAATTTCCTGTGAATGCACGTCACCTGCTTCCGCTAGTTGAAAAACATCTTTAGCGGTCAGCTGCTGATGAGAGGCATATAATTTTGCTAACTTGGAATTTGGTTCCTGCTGAACTATTTTCATCGCTTCCCTTTCTACACCTGTAGCAGAAGCAATCGTGTCTAAACAGCCACTCCTGCCACAATTACAAGGATGACCATCAGGATCAACCACATAATGACCGATTTCACCTGCTAACCCTTGATGACCGTGTAAAACATTTCCGTCCAAAATAATTCCGCTTCCTACGCCCGTTCCTAATGTTACTAGCATCAAATGATCGGACTTCATGGAATCATGCCAATACTCGCCTAAAGCAGCGGTGTTCGCATCGTTTTCTATGACAACGGGAAGATGTGTTCTTTCTTCAAAATTTCTTTTTAATTCATAATTGGTCCAGCCAATATTGACAGCATCTATCGTCCCTTGTTTTTTATCAATAAACCCTGGAACCCCAATTCCGATTCCAAGAGTATTTTCTAGTTCCGTAGTTGTAACATTCTCTTCAATAGATTTCCAAATGTGATCAACGATATGTTTACCTTGCGCTTGTCTGTCTGTTTCAATTTTCCACTTTTTTATGATCTTTCCTACTAAATTGACCACACCAATTTTTACATAAGTGCCACCTATGTCAATCCCGATTATTTTTTGACTCATGCTGTCCATCCTTCTGTTCATAAATCTTCTCATTCGTTTTTTGGATAATTGTCTCTGTTCTGTTCAATTTACACGATCAACTAAAAAACTTCTATTTCAACTTAATTTCGATAACTGGAACGAGATGATTTGGTTTAATAACTGGCAATTCTAAAACAACTTCATCTTCAGCAATAACTGGCAAATCATGGTGGATCAAATCTGCAGGGTCAAAACGTTTTACAGTAACCTCTGAGTGATCATGTAAAAATCGCGCATATTGAATATCCAGCGGAAAGTTTTTCAAATGAATGGTTCTAAACGGCCAAGAAAAAATATGAATAAATATCCGATCCTCTTTTGCAGTTATCCTGCAATCTTGAGGGGCACGTAAGCTAGAGGAACCTGCACCATAAATAGACGTGCTATGATATGTCATCCAGTCTGCGATTTCTTCTAACACCTTTGTAGATGCTTCGTCAAAATTCCCTCTTGCAGTCGGACCGAAATTCATTAGTAAATTTCCGTCTTTTGATACTGTATCAATGAGTAATTTGATAATCATCTCAGCTGATTTCATGTTTAAATTATTTGGATTATAAGTCCACCGATCATTAAATGTTTGGCATGCTTCCCAAACTCTTTTTTTATTATCAGAAGTCATCAAAACTTCTGTTGGCTGATATTGTTCCGGTGTATAAACACCTCGATCTAACCCAAGGCGATTATTAATAATCATATGTGGCTGATGTTTTAAAATTAGCTGTTCCAATTCCTCAGAACGCCAATCTTTTGCGCCTTTTCCTTTTGCCCAGCTCCATTCGCGATCATCATAAGAAAAATCAAACCAGAAATAATCAATTTTTCCATACTTCGTAACAAGCTCTTCCACTTGATTATACAAATACTCCTGATAGATTTTCATATCCCGATTTTCCGCTTTAACAGCTTCGTCTTCTCGTGCAGGATGCAGTCCATCAATTGTAAAATGTTCGTGATGCCAATCAATAACTGAATGGTAGAAACCAATTTTCATATCTTCTTTCCGGCATGCTTCGACGAACTCTTTTAACGCATCTTTCCCATAAGGTGTATTGGTAATTTTATACTCCGTATAGGCACTATCCCATAATGCGAATCCTTCGTGATGCTTCGTCGTTAGAACAATGTATTTCATTCCACTCTCTTTTGCTTGTTTCACCCATTTTTTCGGGTTATAAAGATCTGCTTCAAATTGGTAAAATAACTTTTCGTACTCTTCCTTGTTTATCTTATCTTGCGTCATGATCCACTCATCTTTAGCTTTTAATGAATATAAGCCCCAATGAATAAACAGTCCGAATCGATCATGTAAAAACCATGAAGGGTCTCCGTAATGTGCTGGCCAATCTAATTGCATATATATCACTCCGAAGTTATTTTTTAAACATTACTAGTTTAATCTATAAAACTTTTTACCTTCTAACATGGGCTAACGCTCTACACGTAAATTAGCTAATCTTATATAAAGACAGTAATTATTAGTTACCTAAAGTTTTTACTATCTCGTACAATAAACGAACTCCGTATCCGGATGCACCTTGAACATAATACCCTTGTTCTTTCCATGGTCTTACCGTATTCGCCATATCGATATGAATCCACTTTTTATCGGGTTCAATGAACTGTTTTAAAAATAAAGCAGCAGTTATTGCTCCCCCAAACTGGGAACTGCTCATATTGTTAACATCGGCAGCATCGCTTTTCAAATAATGAATATAATCATCATATACAGGCATTGGCCATATGTAATCGCCAGTCTCGTCACCCAGCTTTTTATACTGCCATAAGTCTTCTTCGGCATTACTGAAAACTCCAGCAGCTTTTAGACCCAATGCACTGCCGATACTTCCTGTTAACGTGGCAATATCGATAATTGTTTTGGCACCGACCGATTGAGCGTACAATAACCCGTCCGCTAAAATTAAACGTCCTTCCGCATCGGTATTACCAACTTCGACATGCAGTCCATTCGGATATTGAATAACATCCGATGGTAAAAATGCATTGCCGTCTGCAAGATTTTGAACAAGGGGAAGAATCGCAACGACATTAACGCTTGCATCTGTATCAGCTAATAATTTCATCGCACCTGCAACGGCAGCCGATCCACCCATATCCATTTTCATTTCACCGATATCGCTTGCTGTCTTCGCATTGATTCCGCCTGAATCGAATGTTACCCCTTTACCGACTAACGCAATTTTTTCCTGATCTGACTGACGATTTAACGTTAAAATAGCAAGCTTTGCTGGTTCACTGGTTCCCTTAGAAACAGCATTTATTCCTGGAAATTCTTCCGTGGATAATGCATCTCCCTCAATAATTTCAACGACTACATCCGTATCTTTAAACATTTTTCTTAAGTAATGTGCATACGAAGTCGGTGTTAACTTATTTGCCGGTTCATTACATAAATCTCTAGCAAAATTTACGGCAGTTGCTCTTGTGTAAGCTTCCTGCTCCCAATCTTTAAAACGTTTCTCTTCCCAGTGAACCGCTAGCGTACTTAATTTCTCTTCCTCTTTTTTATAGGGACGGAATTGATAGTTAGCTAAATACCATCCTTCCATAAAACAGGTGATCGTTTCAGAAATCTGTAAATTCAAGGATCGGTTAACGATCGCTTGATAATCGATCCGAACAGCTGCACCTTTCATTTTGTATAATGCTTTCCGGCAAATACCTCCTAAAAAGCGTACATCTTCAAATGTCAGCTTGTTCTCACCTAATCCGATATATAAAAATAATTCCCCTTCTTTTTGGATGAATTGACTCGTACCAAAATCAACACTTGAATTTTCTTGGAAAAAGGCTAGCTCCTCATCTGCTTTATGAATCGGAATAATCGTAATCTCCATTTTTATTCTCCTTACTTATCGCATTCAATTCCGCGCACAAAAATAAATTTACGCCTCATTATTTTTTCGTTTCGCTTTTGGCACCATTTGCGGAATCGAAGATAATAATGTTTTCGTATAATCATGTTGTGGGTTCGTAAAAAGCTCCTCTTTCGTTGCCACTTCCACTAAGTTACCGAAGTACATTACTCCTACTCGGTCGCTAATATGTTCAACTACGCTTAAATCATGAGAGATAAATAAATAAGTTAAATTATATTCTTCTTGTAAATCTTTCATTAGATTTAAAATCTGTGACTGGATTGAAACGTCTAAAGCAGACACTGGCTCATCAGCAATAATTAATTCCGGTTTTAAGATAAGCGCTCGCGCTATACTAATTCGCTGTCTTTGCCCACCACTAAATTCATGTGGATATTTGTTTAAATGAAATTTACTGATTCCACACTTATCAAGTAAATCTTCTACTCGTTTATTTTTTTCAGCTGAGGACATATTTTTATGGTGAATATCTAATGGCTCTCGTAAAATTTCTTTAATTTTCATCCTTGGACTTAGTGAAGCATACGGATCTTGGAAAACCATTTGCATTTTAGGACGGTACTTTTTCCATTCACTTTTACTTGCTTTGGACAAATCTTTCCCTTTGAAAAGAAGTGTTCCAGAATCGAGCGGAATTAATCCATTTAACAATCGACCAGTTGTTGATTTCCCACAACCTGATTCTCCAACTAAGCCAAATGTTTCCCCGGCTTTTATAGTAAATGAAATTCCATTAACTGCTTTCACTACCTTCTTTTCTTGAAACCAACCTGTATTAAGAGGAAAATGCTTTGTAAGATCTTTCGCTTCTATTAAATTAGTAGTCAACTTGCTTTTCCTCCTTTTTCACAGTTTCTTCATCCAATAACCAACATCTTGCTAAATGATTTTCCGAAGCGATTAACCCCGGTTCTTTCTCTTGGCATATCGGCATTGCATATGGGCAGCGAGGTGCAAATTTACAGCCTTTTGGCATATTGCTTGCATTTGGAACGGTACCTGAAATAGATTCAAGCCGTTTTTTCTTCGAGCCGATTTTCGGAACTGAGTTCATTAACCCTTTTGTATACGGATGCTGAGGGTTTTCAAATAATTCTACCGCTGTTGCTTCTTCCACAATTTCTCCAGCGTACATAACGATTACTCTGTCACAAATTTCAGCAACAACACCGAGATCATGCGTAATTAATAAAATACCCATATTCGTTTTTGCTTGAATACGTTCTAATAATTTTAAAATTTGTGCTTGTATCGTTACATCAAGTGCTGTTGTCGGCTCGTCAGCAATGAGTAAAGAAGGGTTACACGAAATTTGCATCGCAATGATTACTCGTTGTCTCATTCCACCAGAAAGCTGGTGCGGGTATTCATTCATAATTTCTGCCGCCCGAGAAATACCAACAGATTCTAATGTTTCAATCGCGTACTTGTGGGCATCTTTCTTGGACATACCCATATGCATCATGATCGTCTCACGCATTTGTCTGCCAATTTTCAAAACAGGATTTAACGCTGTCATTGGCTCCTGAAAGATCATCGATAATTCTTTTCCCCGATAACTTGTCATTTCTTTTTCCGTTAAATCTAATAAATTTTTCCCTTTATACGTAATTTCACCTTCAACGATTTCCCCCGGTGTATCGTGAAACAATCGCATAACTGATAAAGATGTAACACTTTTACCACTGCCTGATTCACCAACTAATCCGACAATTTCACCTTGTTTGACATTAAAACTGACTCCATGGACAACCGGTAAAAAACCATTTTCGCTATGAAAACCTGTTTTAAGATTTTTAACTTCAAGTAAATCTGGCAATTATAACCCTCCTAATCTTTCATTTTTGGATCGAGCATTTCTCTTAACCCATCACCTAAAAGATTAAATGCTAATACAGTTAGGAAGATAATGAGCCCTGGGAAAAACACTAAATGAAATGCGGTTCCGATATAATCTCTTGAGACACTTAGCATCGCGCCCCAATCAGGTGATGATGGCTCCGCACCTAAACCTAGGAAACTTAAGCTGGCAGCCGCTAAAATAGCTGTTCCAACATTCATGGTGAAATAAACAATAACAGTCGGTAGTGTCTCTGGCAAAACATGCTTAAACATAATTCGAAGCCGTCCTGCACCAATGGACTCTGCCGCTTCCACAAACAACATTTCTTTTACTTCTAACGTCGCTCCACGCACGATTCTTGCAAATGATGGGATACTAAAAAATGCAACCGCTATAACGACATTTTTTAACCCCGGCCCTAAAATAGCTACGATTCCGATTGCTAAAATTAAATCAGGGAAAGCGAACAGTACGTCACAAATGCGCATAATTAATTTATCAACCCATTTGCCGATAAATCCGCTTATTAACCCAAGAATCGTTCCGATAATTGCACCGAGTGTAACCGCCGAAACACTGACAGATAAAGAAATTCTAGCTCCAGCAATAATTCGGCTGATAATATCTCTTCCATATTCATCTGTACCAAAAAAATGTGCCAAAGATGGTGTTTCTAACACCTTATTATAATTTGGCTCTGCTGCATCGTAAGGAGTAATATATGGTCCGATCACCGCAATGATAAACAAAAGTAAAACAAAGTACAGAGAAATCGCTGCAGTTTTTTTACGATGAAATGATCGCCAAAATTGTAGAAAAGAATTCGGTGATTTGCTTTGTTCCATTTCTGCACTCTCTGTCTGAAGACTGTTCATGTATATCTTTCCCTCCTTATTCAAGTCGTATTTTCGGATTTAAAAATCCGTAGACAATATCAATAATTAAATTCACTATAATAAATTGAAAAGCAAATAATAAAATTTCCGCCTGAACTACTGGATAATCACGGAACTGGATCGAGTCGATTAACAATGTCCCTAGTCCAGGAAAGCTGAAAACAGTTTCTACTACGACAGAACCACCGAGTAAAAATCCAAATTGCAGTCCGGCAACTGTTATAACTGGAATTAATGAGTTTTTTAATGCATGTCCAAAAACAATTTGCTTACTGCCTAACCCTTTCGCTCGTCCCATCCGAATATAATCTTGCTTCATACTCTCCACAAGAGATGAACGGGTAAAGCGGGCAATCATTGCCATAATCCCTGCCCCTAAAGCAAATGATGGCATAATATAACTTTTAAACCCTTCCGCTCCACCAGTTGGAAACAATCCAAGCTGCACGGAAAATACTTGAATTAAGACAAGCCCGATCCAAAAGTTTGGAAGTGAAATTCCAGAAACAGCCGTAAACATGCCAAGATGATCTGGCCATCTGTTTCTAAATGCCGCAGAAATAATTCCGATTAAAATTCCAATAATAAGTGCCCAAGCAATACTTAGAAAAGTCAGTCCTAACGTTGGTAAAATCCGATCTCCAATTAATTTGCTAACCGGAGCCCCTGATTTTATCGAATAACCTAAATCACCTGTGAGCAGTCCTTTTAAATAGACAAAATATTGCTCATATAACGGTTTATCCAAACCAAGGCTTACCCGTGCCATTTCCACTTCTTCCGCAGTTGCTTCTTTTCCTGCTAATAATCGGGCTGGATCACCTGGAATAATATGAATGAACATAAAAACAACGAATGAAACGACTAATAGTAAAGGGATCAAACTAATAATTCGTCTAATGAGATATCGCCACAAAGAGAATACACCTCCAAATAAAGAGAGGGCTTACTCTCATAAGCCCTTCGTTACATTTCCATGAAATATTTTTACCATAGTTATAGAATGAATAGCTTTATTTATTCTATATTTTATTTTACTTGTGCATGAGATATATCGACTGAACCATCTGGTGCAACATAAACGCCCTCAAGATGATTACGATGCGCTGCTAAGTTGACATCTGTAGCTAAGAAAATCCATGGAGCATCACTATATACAGTGCTCTGAATATCCTTGTAAATTGCTTCCTGCTCTTTCGGATCTGCGGTTGCATTTGCAGCTTTAATCCACTCGGTTACCTCATCATTATCATAATAAGCTGTGTTCGCACCATTTGGCGGGAAGAATTCACTACTGAATAATCCACGAGTTGCCCCGTCTGCATCCCCAGATGATGGAGACCAGCTTACATACCACATTTGGACTTTTGCATCTTCTGGTTTTTCAGGTGTGTAAATTTCATCTGAAAGTGTTCCTTCTTCCATCGATTTGATGGATACATCAATACCAACTTGAGCTAATTGTTGTTTAATAAATTCCATTCCTTTAACTGACTCTGAGCTTGTATTTCCCCAAATTTCTGCTTCAAATCCGTCTTCATAGCCAGCTTCTTTTAAGAGTTCTTTTGCTTTTTCTACGTCATACTCATAAGGTTCTTGTTGAGAGTAATACTGTGTTTCAGAAGACATTGTGGAATCTAGAACATGTCCAAATCCTTCTTTAACAACTTGAATATATGCCTCTTTATCTACTGCATAGTTCATCGCTTCTCGAACTTTTAAATCACTGTAAGGATCTTTAAATGTATTAATGGAAACATAGCGCGCAATAGTAGATGGTGATTCATCAATTGTGATATCATCGTTATTTTCCAATTCTTTCACATTTTGCTGTGGTAGTGGGTATACAAAATCTGCTTCCCCAGTTTTCAACATTGCCACACGTGAACCATTTTCCGGAACTGGGCTAAAGATTACTTTTTCAACATTCGTTTGATCTCCGCCCCAGTACTCTTCATTTTTTTCAAGTTCTAAAGTGGTACCTTGTTTCCATTCGACAAATTTAAATGTCCCTGTTCCTACTGGATTTGCTTCAACATATTTTGTTCCTTCTTCAATTGCTTTTGGACTAATCATTGGAACCATTGCAAACTTGTTGATCATTGCACTAAATGGCTCTGATAAATGGAATGCAACTTCATAGTCGTCAATAACTTCTAATGAGTCGATGAATTGGAAACTACGTTTAGCACTTAAATTATTCGCATCATCCATCACACGGTCAAAGTTTGCTTTAACTGCTTCCGCATTGAAAGGTTCGCCGTCATGGAAAGTAACATCTTCTCTTAACTTGAATGTATATACTAATCCATCTTCACTGATATCGTATGATTCAGCCAATGCTGGTTCAATATTCATCTTTTCATCAAAATCAACTAATCCTTCATACATCGAACGGACACCAAAAATAGATACTGTATCACCTGCATTATGAGGATCTAGTGTAACGAAATTTTGATCAATCGCAATTGTAATTTCTTTCTTACCGCCACCATCTGATTTTCCAGCTGATTTATCTGCTGAATCGGAGTTATCATTATTTCCACCACATGCAGCAGTAACCAATGCTAATACGAGTACAAATAAAAACCCAAAAAATTTCTTCATCTTGTTCCCTCTCTTTTTCTATAAATAAATTTTCGTTTCCCCAACTTGTTTTCCACCATCATTGTGAATTGTTTCGTTTCTTAATTTAAGTAAATTAGTAATCGTGTCTTCATTCTGATAATTTATTTTTTTAAGAATCTCCGCAACTAATAATGGCCAAATTAATTCAGCTCCACTCAATACTTTTAAAGCAATACTAATTTTTTCTTTCTTTAAAGCAAGACAATAAACTCCTTGTGCACCTCCTTTAGCAATAATATTTTCATCCTGTAATAAAACACTGCATATAAAATCATGGGAAGCAATAATATCTGGATGCGCATGCATCACTTTGCCTATTTTAATCACTGCTTCTTGTATTTCCTTATCCGCTATTTGTTCTGGTGTTACAAATTTCAAATAAGATATTGCCATGTTTTTTAATGGAATGGCATGGACAGGAACCCCACATCCATCAACACCTGACTTGATTTCATCTACTGGAACCTCTGCCAATAGAGACAAGTCTTTTAGTATTTCTTGCTGTAGAGGATGATCAATCTGTTCATACCCTTCAAGACTTAAGCCTTTCATTTTTGCATAACCGAGAAATCCTAAATGTTTTCCGGCACAATTATGAAGTAACTTCCGCTTCGGTTTATGAGCAAGAACATATTCCAATTTTGGCGTTTCATTTAAAGGATAACTTTCAGCGCATACCAAACATTCTTCTGAGACAGCCAATTTTTCTTTTAAGCTGATCAGGGAATCTTCATGGTATTTTTCTCCTCGCTGCGACGCCATAAATAATGCTGCTTCTTCATCCGTCAGATGATATTTTTGAAAAATATCCGTCGTAAAAACTGGTATGGCCTGCAAAGGTTTCATTGCAGATCGGTAAAATATAGGATGGTTTATATTTCCTTTTTCATAGATTACTTCTTTATTTTCATTAACTATACAAATAGCACCAGGATGCACGTTTTCGAGTGTACCATTTCTAGATTCCTCTGCAATAATCGGGTAGTCCATTTTTATACATCACCTTTAACATGTAAGTTTTTAATAAAACGGCGTAGTACGCTTAGGGCCGCTCCTTTTACAACTCCATTTCCTTCAAGCTCTGTAACGTACAGTTCATATGAACGCGATTGTGGAAAGAAATTGCTATTGGAATGTTTATTTATAATAATTTCTCTAATTTCTGGAAAGTTTTCTATTAAACTTCCAGATAAAAAAACGGCATCAGGGTTATACGCACAAACAACATTATTGATGGCAAGTACTGCATATGTAGTAGCTTTATCAATAATATTTACAGCCCAATTTTCACCTTCGTTATATGCTTGAACTAATTCATTCATATGTTTCATCGGTCGTGTTTTGGAAGCTTCATTCAATAAAAAATCAGTAGCAATATATGTTTGCAAGCAGCCGAAATTACCGCATGGACAATATACTCCGTAAGGGTCTAAAGTCATATGGCCGATTTCTCCAGACATATTATCTTTCCCTCGATAAATCTGGCCATCACTAATTAATGCAGACCCAACTCCATTACCAAAACCAATCATTGCGATATTCTTGTAATTCAGTGATGAACGCGAATACTCAGCTAACGCTTTTAATTTCAATTCGTTATCAATAAATAGTTTGTAATCTAATTTTTCTTCAAGGATTTCTTTCAGAGAAACTAGCTTCCAATTAAACTGCGCTGAGAGCTCGACGATCCCCTCTTTATTATCTATCAACCCTGGTAGACCAATACAAACACCAATCACCCGATCGTTCGGAATGGCTTCTTTATCAATCAATTCATTTACAGTCTGACCGATAAAATCTGCTACTCTTTCATAACTATCTGTCGTGAAAGGAAAGGAATGTTCAGCAATTAACTCTCCTGTTAAATTCATGAAACCAATTCGAATCACGCCAACATCAATTTCAACCCCAACAGCAATGACTGAATCTTCATTTGCCATAAAGTACGTAGCTTTTCGCCCGATGTCATCCGTATGTAAATATACTTCTTTAATTAGCTGCTCCTCATGTAAAGAAGCAACAATTCGGGATGCTGAAGTAGGACTCATCTCCATATGTTTCGCAATCTCAGCTCTGGAAATCGGACCATTTTTGATAATATACTCAAGAACGATACTCTGATTCTTTATTTTCAAAAAATTTTGGTCTTTAACTCTCATTTTCCACCCTCTTTCTTACACCATGTAAGTAATTGGCGATAAAAAAAGCAAAATAAACCTTTATGAACCGTTTTCAAACCTATTAAACAATCATTAAACCTTTTATTAATTCCATGATGTTATTAATAAATTATAGAGCAACAATTATTTAATTGTCAAGAACCTTTATTTTATGACATGCTAATCAAAAAATAAAAAGTTTATTAGTGAAGTAGTTGTGAACGGCTACGAATCTAGTATTTATAGGACTCTTCCGGTTTACACAAGATGGCAAAAATTACTGTTATAAAGTCATAAATAGGAAAAATTTCAAACTGATTGTTTACTATCAGCGTTGCATTTGGATGACGTAACAAAATAGATGTAGGGACATTTTCTTGTTGCATGTTCGCCTGACTTCTGCAGCTAAAATAGATAGAAAATAGCCATAAACCCTTATGACGATTGGGCTTATGGTTTTAATTATTTGTCACAGAGTTGTAGCGGAATTTTATCAATTTTTGTTGAACCTAAAATTTTTTAATTTCTTTTAATGACAGACATTTTTGCCCCAAATCTATTGCTAATTCTTTTCTAATATCCCCGATACGTCATTATAAAAATCAAGCAGATAATAATTTTATTGAATATGACTACAGGATGCTTTTCTCAGACCTTCAAGGATAGTCGTATTTGTCAATTTTACGAAGTTAGTAAGCTTGTGGTACTAAATCTTGTGACTCTGCATACATCGGCTGTCACTTTGCATGTTGGATAACGACTCTGCATCCATCAGCTACCACTCTGCATTAAGGCACTCACTTTATTGTTGCGATAGTTGAATTACTATCAAAATAAGGATTCCCTTTCATTCCAACCCAAAGGCTAGTCTCTTCAAGTTGATAAGCTAATCGTAACAATTGATGATCATTCCCTTTAGCGGCCATTATTTGTACTCCTAGAGGTAGCCCTGATTCAGTTAGATGAACTGGGACACTGACTGCCGGCTGTCCAGTTAAATTAGCAAGTTGTGTAAATGGTGTGTACGTCAGGCTTGGCAAAAACATCTCATAAATGACTTCTTGTTGTTTTTTCGGAACCTCTGTCTGAATTTGTTCAAGCAGCTCCTCTTCTCGTTCCTTGCTATGGGTAAGTTCTCCAATCTTCGGTGCAGGATATGCTGTTGCCGGCGTTATATAAAGATCATATTTTTCGTGGTATTTTGCCATTTTAAAAGCTGCCTTGTCCCATGACGCTAAGCTTAAAGAAAATTGTGCGGCCGAAACATTTTGACCAGCTACATGAAGCAGCCATGTTTCGATTTCTACATCGTCTGAAGTTAATTTTTCATTATGCATTTTTTCTAACTGGTACGTAAGTGCTGAGATTTCTCCGCTATTCATCAAATAATAATCTCGCATTAACTGAACACCATCTATATCAGGAACCGACTCTTCGACTGAATGTCCTTGTTCCTCTAACCATGTAATGACTTTATGAACGGCTTTTTTGGCTTCATTAGAAACTGGTGTCCCTACAGGTGATTCTGTTGTAAACCCAATTTTTAATGGACGTTTAAATGATTCTTCCATTGCCCATTCGTAACGTCCTGGAAATAATGGTGTTTGAAAAGCTGCTTCTTGTTGAACTGTCTGCATAATGGTTAATAGTCTGGCACTATCTCGAACTGTCCTTGATAAAACAAAATCAATTGCGGCTCCATGCCATTGACGACCAACGCCTGGTCCTACTGGTGTTCTTCCTCTCGTTGGTTTTAAGCCGAATAAACCAGTAAACGAAGCCGGTATGCGAATAGAGCCACCTCCATCACTAGCTCCTGCGATAGGAACAACGCCTGATGCAACGAGCGCTGCTGCACCACCACTTGATCCTCCTGGAGAAAATGTATGATTCCAAGGATTCCGAGTTGGACCATGTAGTTTTGATTCCGTTATATTTTTCAACGCAAATTCAGGTGTTGTTGAATGGCCTAAAGGAAGAAATCCGGCTTGTTGAATCTTTTTCACAAAGTTTGATGTCTGTGAGGCGATTGTCTCTTTAAATAAATTGGCACCACTCGTACTAGGTTCTCCTGCAATTGACTGAGATCCATCTTTTAAAAATATCGGTACTCCATTAAATTCACGAGGTGGATAATGAGGAATAGGACTAACTACTTCTTCGATAACCTTTTCCTTCCTTGTATGAGTCACTGCATTTAACGGCTCATTTACCTTGTCTAAAAGAGTATAACTTGCTTTTACCACTTCTTCTTGCGTAATTTCTTTCTTATTCATTAATTTTGAAATTTCGGTTCCATCAAGTGCTATGTACTCTGATAATTTCATTGTTTTCCCCAACTTTCATCTTAATACTATTATCATAACAAATATATGCTCTTAGTAGAATATCAAGAGGTGGTATAAGTATTCCGCTGAACACTTAATATGTAATTTTAAAGTAAAAAAAGAATCCAATATGCTAACAGAAATAATATTGCTCATTTCGTATAGCGTATGGATTCTAGTTAAAGACAGAATACCTTCGTTTTATATGTCGATATCAGTTACTAATACAACGTTAGGATGCCGTTGTAATACAGATGCTGGCACTTCTTCTGTAACATCTCCGTATAAAACTTTTTTCAAAATATCAGCTTTTTTCTCGCCTTGTACGAGAAACAAGATCTTTTTCGCTTCCATAATTGTTCCAATTCCCATTGTCAATGCCTGGGTCGGTACATCCTCTTTGCGATCAAAAAATCGTGAATTTGCTTCAATCGTCGAATCATCCAAATCGACAATATGAGTTCTAGCATCAAAAGATGTACCTGGCTCATTAAACGCAATATGACCATTTAAACCAAGACCTAAAATTTGCAAATCAATTTCACCAAATTCTTTCATCAATTGCTCAAAAGAGCGACATTCTTCTTCTAGATCTTCAGCTTCCCCATTTAATAAGTGAGTATTTTCCTTTTTTATATCAATCCCATTAAATAAATGATGCTCCATATAATAACGGTAACTTTGTGGATCATCAGCGGATAAGCCAACATATTCATCTAAATTGAACGTAACCGCTTGTTCAAACGTAATTTCGCCGGCTTTACATTTATCAATTAAATTTGCATATAACTTTTCTGGAGTTGAACCCGTTGCAAGACCAAGTACTGGATTTTCAATATCTTTTATCGAATTAACAACAATTTCAGCTGCCTTGCGACCTAACTCATCCATATCTTTTACTTTAATAATTTCCATTTCCTTCACTCCTCGTAAGCTATTATCCCTCGACAAATCGTATATTTAATAGCCAGGTTTTCATCGACAAGTAGTATATCAGCATCTTTCCCTACTGTTATACTCCCCTTTTGATCAAATATATTAATTTGCTTTGCAGGGTTTTCTGCAGACATTTTAATGATATCTCTAATTGTAACACCATTTAATTTTAGCATATTTTTTGCCGCTTCATCCATTTTTAAAATGCTGCCAGCCAATGTTCCATCTTCCAGAGTTGCTCGACCATTCAGCACAGTAACAGGCTGACCACCTAGTTCATATGCACCATCTGGCAATGATTTTGCCCGCATTGCGTCTGTAATCATTAATAATCGTTCACTACCAATATTATTATAAATAATTTGTAACATTTCCTTGGAGGTATGTATTTCATCCGCAATAATTTCGGCTTTTACATCCTCCAATAAAAAAGCTGCACCGACTGCACCAATATCGCGATGATGAACTCCGGTCATTGCGTTACATAAATGGGTTAATTGATGAACACCTTGGGCTACTCCTTTCTTAATTTCTTCAAACGTTGCTGAAGAGTGCCCGGCAGATACGTTATGTCCATTTTCGGCTAAATATGATATGAAATTACCTGTGTCACATTCTGGAGCAACAGTAATAGTTTTTATCTTCCCTCCAGCTACTTCCTGCCAACGTTTAAATAATTCCACATTTGGCGTCTTGATAAACTCCGCTGGCTGTGCTCCTTTTTTCTCTTCATTAATAAAAGGTCCTTCTAAATGAATCCCGATGACTTCTGAATTTCCAGCCTTGTTTTCATAACAAGCAATATTTCCTAATGCCTTTTCGATATTTTCATTAGATTGTGTCATCGTTGTTGCTAGAAAACTTGTTGTTCCTTCTTTTGGTAAGCAAGTAGCAATTGTGTCCAGTGCCTCTTCACTTGCATCCATAGTATCCGCACCTGCAGCTCCATGGATATGACCGTCAATAAAACCCGGAATGGCAATTAATCCTTCTCCATCAATACGGAGGCATTCTTCACTATTTTGGTCGAGTAAAATTGGATGTTTTGATATTTCCACTATTTTTCCCTCTCTAAGTAGTAAAAAACCATTTTCAATCTTTTCATCTTCTGTATATATAGTTATATCTTGAATTAATATAGATGTTGACATCTTTTTCTCCTTTCTTTTATACATGGAGTGAAACGGCTCCTAACATTCCTGCTCTATTTCCTAATGAAGCTTTTACTATGTTTACTCCTGCAAAACTTTCCAATACCATCTCATTTACTTTTTCAGAAATCATATGTACTAACACTTCTTGTTCCATAATTCCACCGCCGATTACGATCGTTGTTGGATTAAAAATATGGATAATAGACGTTAGTCCAATGACAATTTCCTCTACCCATTTTTCAATTATTTCCTTAATTTGTTTATCATTTTCATAAAATTTCTCGAAAATAATTCGTCCATTTGTGATGTTTGAATCAAGCTTTTGCGCTTCTCTTAGTAACGCAGTAGTCGAGGCGTATGTTTCGTAACAGCCTTTTACGCCACATTTACATGTTAAACCATTTCCATGAGTAATCATATGTCCGAACTCTGCTGCATATCCATTCCTTCCATAATAAAGTTCTGAATTAGCCACAATTGCCCCTCCAATTCCGGTTCCATACGCTAGAAATAAGAAATCATTATAGTCTCTACCAGCTCCAAAATGACTTTCTCCTAGTGCAGCTGCGTTGACATCGTTTTCAACGTTAACCGGAACGTTAAAATGATTCTCTAATATTCTTTTTATTTGTAGTCCAGATGTTTGCGGAATATTTGCTGATTCTTGGACAATCATTCCATTTTCTCTATCAACTTGTCCAGCTGTACTTACCCCAATAGCATTCACTTGTTCAAATTGTTCAATTTTATCTATTAAATTTTGTAATATGTAATTTCCTCCTTTATGACTGTCTGTATCATATTCGATAAAATCATATATTTTACCGGCACCGTCAAAAACACCAAGTTTAATAGATGTTCCTCCTATATCAACACCAGCAATCCTCATTTCCCCACTCCTCTAATTGTTCAAATATTTATCTATTTCTTTAATTGGTATATTGCCAACATTCATAATATACGATATTATAGCATTTAACATGAATATTCTATACTAAAAATTACATTAGTAATAATGATGTTTTAAAAAGGAGACTACTTAAAATGAATGTCCACAAGATGTCGATCGCTGAAAAGGTCGGACAATTGTTTATGGTAAGCTTTGAAGGTAGCAAGCCTGCAGGTGAAGTAATTAATCTCATCTCTACATATAAGGTCGGTGGACTATGCTATGTTACCGATAATTATAGAAATCCACGACAACTTCATAGCCTATCTACTGACCTACAACATTATGCAAATAAAGATCTCCCTCTATTTCTCGCCGTTTATCAAGGTGGTGGAGAGTTTAATAGCATTACTAAGGGGGTCATTCAAAGTCCAGACCAATCCACATTAGGAATTGTAAATAATCGATTATATACAAAACAAATGTCAGAGATGATTGCAGAGGAACTACATGCCTTAGGGATCAATATGAATATTTCCCCATCTTTAAATATAAGTAATGATCGAAAAGATAGTTTTGGAGATTCGATCGACCTTGTGGCAAAACATGGGGTCGCAGCTATTCAAGGGTACCAAAAGAAAAACGTTTCGGCAGTTGCAAACTATTTCCTTGAAAATGAAAATAGACCAATTGACACATTGTTAACAGAGTCTTACGATATGCCCCATTCCATACTATATCCTTTTTTCTTAGCAATTCAAAAAAATGTCGATACAATTCTCTTGTCTAATTCTTATAAAAATGAAGAGCGATCAATCATTCAAAGTTTACTCAGAGAAACACTAAACTTTCAAGGTGTCTTAATGAAAAAAGTTTCTAATGAAAAGACATTGAATGAAATTGCCGAAAATGCCGTCAAGTCTATTCAATTTGGAATCGACCTTGTCTTATTATCTATGGAATACAAAACACAAATCGCTGTTATTGATAAGGTTATCGAAGCTGTAAAAAAAGGAGATATATCTGAAAATCGTTTGAATGAAGCCGTTGAACGAATATTAACACTTAAAGAGAAACGAAACGTAGGATTAATGGAACCGTTTGATCGAGATGTTTTTGAGAAAAAACGTGCTGTTCAATTTATCAAAAAGCTTCAGGATTTAACTGGGTCTCGGATTTAACTGCTTATCAATTTTCTGATATAGACTGTGTCTATTTATCTACTATTCTTAACCTCCTCTTTTGATGGTAAAGGATAAATAGACAGAAATATTTCGTGAGCAATATCCACCACAATTGCTCACGGAATATCATTGATTATGTTTAGTTTACGATCCTTTTTTAAAAAAATCTACAAATTTAGGCGCACGAGGATCTTTTTACGTTACCCTGGGAAACGTTAGAAACCCCCAATAGAAAGTTTACAAGGCTGATGAAAGTTTCTCGCTCACCTACTACTCTACATCTCTTACAATATTTGTCCCAAGAACGTTTTTAGCCGTTCACTTTTCGGATTTGCAAACATTTCTACTGGTTCGCCTTCTTCCATAATAACTCCTTCGTCAATAAAGATAACCCGGTCTCCAACTTCTCTGGCAAAACCCATTTCGTGTGTGACAACGACCATGGTCATTCCTGATTTAGCTAAATCCTTCATAACCGCCAAAACTTCTCCGACAAGTTCAGGATCAAGTGCGGAAGTTGGTTCATCAAATAACATTACTTTAGGATTCATGGCTAAAGCACGGGAAATTGCCACTCGTTGCTTTTGTCCTCCTGACAGACTTCCTGGATAAGCGTCTGCCTTATCAGATAGTCCCACTTTTTCAAGTAATTCTCTGGCAGTCTTTTCGGCTTCTTCCTTGGATATTTTTTTCACTTTCAACGGACCTAAGGTGATGTTTTCCAGAACGGTCTTATGAGGAAATAGATTAAAATGTTGAAACACCATGCCTACTTGTGACCGAACCTTGGGCACATTCGTATGTTTATCCGTTATTTCTTGACCATCAATCGTAATGGTACCTGATGTTACTTCCTCTAATAAATTCAAACAACGTAAAAAAGTACTTTTACCTGAACCCGATGGACCAATAACACAAACCACTTCTTTTTCAGCGATTGTATTGGAAATCCCTTTTAATACTTCATTATCCCCAAATGATTTATATAAATCTTCTACTACGATCATTATACATCAAGCCTCCGTTCAACACGTCTTAAAATAATACTAGATGGAATCGTAATTGCTAAATAAAAAAGTGCTACCATCAAATATGGTTGAAAAGAAACAAATGTTGTAGAAGCATATGTACGGCCTTGGTATAATAATTCATGTACGGCAATTGCTGAGAATAAAGAGGTATCTTTCAAACTAATAATAAATTGGTTACCAAGTGGAGGAATCATTCGTTTAAACGCTTGCGGCCAAATAATATACCACATCGTTTGTGCTTTCGTGAGCCCAATAGAATCTCCTGCTTCAAATTGCCCCTTATCAATAGACTGTACACCTCCACGGACGATTTCAGCTATATACGCTCCAGCATTTAACGAAATCGCCATAATCGATGCAGTTAATTTATCAAAATTATAAAAGTCAGACAACCCGAAAAAAATGAAAAATATTTGTACAAGAATCGGAGTGCCACGAATAACTTCGACATAGATAGTAGAAAGCCAAAAGATAAATATATTTTTAGATATACGACCTAGACCTACAAATGCTCCGATAACAAATCCGATTCCTACACCAATAACCGTAATTAAAAACGTTAATTTTATTCCTTCCAACAAATAGGGAAGTACCCCTACAATATGTTGCATAGCGTCTACCACCTCATTATGCCTTAGAATAGAAAAGCGTGACACGATGATCACGCTCTTCACTATCCTATATTTTGTTATATTTTATGTTCCTTCAGGTCGCTCACCAAACCATTTTTCATAAATATCATCATAAGTTCCATTTTCTTTTAACGTAGTTAACGCTTCATCTATCTTATCGCGTAACTCTGATCCTTTTGGAAAACCAATTCCATAATCTTCACCAGTTAACTTTTCTCCAACGGTAACTAATTCTCCACCTGCTTCTTTTTCAGAATAATATTGTACGTTAGGTAAGTCATATAAAACTGCGTCAGCTCTACCTGCAAGGACATTTTGATATGCTTCTACAATTTCCGGGAAAGCTTCTGCAGTCGCATCCGTATTTTCCTCTAAATACTCTTGACTAGTGGAACCTTGACGTGTAGCAACAACTTTACCATCCACATCGTCTATCGATTGGATCTCATCTGCATTTTCTTCTGTAACAGCAAGAATCAATCCTGCTTCATAGTAAGGTTGAGTAAAATCAATATTTTCCTTTCTTTCTTCCGTAATTGTCATACCGGCAATTCCAATATCAAATTTACCTGAACCAAGACCAGCTACAATTCCGGCAAATTCCAATGTTTCAAATTCAATTTCAATTCCAGCTTCTTCAGCAAGCGCTGTAATCAGATCGATATCAAATCCTACTAATTCACCTGACTCTTCATCTAAATATTCAAACGGCACGTATGCATTATCGGTTGCAACGGTGTATACTTTGCCATCTGAATCGCCTTCCGTTTCGGTAGCGCTTTCACTTTCTTCCGTATTAGTTTCAGGTGCATCCTGTTCACTGTCTGTTGACGATGATCCACCACATGCAGCCAATATCCCTAATAACAAACTCAGAAATAAAGTAAGTAATAGTTTTCGATACATGATTAGCCCCCTAGTTCGTTTTTTCGAATCTATAGTTGTATATTATAGCATAGAATATTTTTAAGAAAAGGATTTTTCTAATTATACGGAAAAGTTTACTAGATTTAGCTATTCATTAATTTTAAATTAAAACGTGATCATAACTTTTCACGGGAGTTTTTTAATTGCTTATGCGCCAGACTAGTAAACTAGTTAAAATTACTTACTGTTTTTTATAATACTTTTCCTAAAAATGCTTTTGTTCGCTCATTTTGGGGATTATTAAAGATCTCTTCAGGTGTTCCTTCTTCTACTAAATAGCCACCATCGATAAAAACAACTCTGTCTGCAACCTCACGAGCAAAGCCCATTTCATGTGTGACAACAACCATTGTCATCCCCTCATTAGCAAGCTGTTTCATAACGTCGAGCACTTCCTTAACCATCTCAGGATCAAGGGCTGAAGTTGGTTCATCAAAGAGCATAATCTTCGGTTTCATTGCTAAAGCTCTTGCGATTGCTACCCGTTGCATTTGTCCACCAGAAAGTTGTTCCGGATAACTCGTTGCCTTATCACTAAGTCCTACTTTCGCTAACAATTCATGTGCTAGTTCCTCTGCATCTGCTTTAGACATTTTGCGAATTTTTATAGGTGAGATCGTAATATTATCCAGTACTGTCATATGTGGAAATAAATTAAATTGCTGAAATACCATTCCTACTTCTGTACGGATCTCATTTATATTTGTTGCTGGATCATTAACTTTTACATCTTCAATATAAACGGCTCCATCTGTGATATCTTCTAGTAAATTGATACAACGAAGAAATGTAGATTTACCTGATCCACTTGCACCAATGATACAAATTACTTCTTTTTCTTTCACTTCATAGTCGATCCCTTTTAGTACTTCAAGATCACCATACGATTTTACAAGACCTTCAATTTTTATCATATTTTCACCTGCCGCCGAAATTTTGTCCTTTTGGCCGGAACATAACTCGTACTAAATCTTTTTTCAATGTAAGCAATTAACTTTGTACATACCCATGTCAACATTAAATAAAGGATTGCCGCAAGTATATAAGGTTCCCACACTCTAAAGCTTGCACCTGCAACTACTTTTGCTGCATAAAGAATATCTGTAGCAGCAATAACAGTTACTAAAGAGGAATCTTTTAATAAAGCGATTAATTCATTTCCAAGTGGCGGTACCATACGGCGAAACGCTTGCGGTAAAATGATCTCTTTCATTGCCAAATTATGTGGCATTCCTAAAGAACGAGCTGCCTCCATTTGCCCTTTTTCAAGCGACTGGATTCCAGCACGAAAAATCTCAGCTGTGTATGCGCTACAATTTAACGTTAATGCAACAGCTCCAGAAACAAAGAAGCCTAACGAATGTCCAAAGATCGTTGGAATAACAGCTAAATGAATAAGCAAAATCTGAACGAGCAACGGTGTTCCTCTGAAGAAGTCAATATACCATTTACATGGATAATGAATCCATTTCCGCTTCGATAACTTACCTAAACCGAATACTAATCCAAGTAACACTCCACATGTATATCCAACAATAGTTAGTCCTAATGTGATCCAGATTCCTTTAATAAAAAGATCTTTATAATTCCAAAGGATGTCAAACCGTATCGACATGATAAACTCTTTTATCGCTTCTATTATGAACACATGAACACCTCCTATTCCCTACAGTGGAGAGACAATTTTCACCATAAAAAAGATACTGTCCGCAAATGGTTACGGACAGAATCGTCCCTTATTCTTCCATTTCAAATCCTGAAATTTCAGCTAATTTACCATTCTCTTTTATTTTCTGAATGCCTTCATTTAAAAGCTCTAATACTTCTGCATTTCCTTTTTTAACCAT
Organism: Pseudogracilibacillus amylolyticus (SeqCode); assembly: GCF_051918545.1. Lineage (NCBI taxonomy): Bacteria > Bacillati > Bacillota > Bacilli > Caryophanales > Bacillaceae > Pseudogracilibacillus > Pseudogracilibacillus amylolyticus (SeqCode). The sequence continues at coordinate 26,747 of NZ_JBPPZG010000009.1, forward strand.
TAATCCATAGTATTCTTTTTCAAATTCGTCGTCTTCTATCGTTTTAACTTCTACATTTGGATTTTCTTTTATATATTCGTTTACTACCGAATTATCTCCAACAGAAGCATCTGCATTGCCATTAATCATTTCACTGATTGCTAATGGCATCGTTTCTGTCGCTACAATATTTGTACTTGTTTCCCCTAGCAGTTCTTTGACAACCTTGTGTCCTGTCGTATTAATTTGTACAGATACTTTTTTATCTTCTAAATCTGCAAAACTAGTAACATCACTATCTTCAGGAACTAAAATTAGCTGATTAGCGATATAATAAGGGTCGGTGAAATCATATGATTCTTCACGTTCTTCCGTAATGGTAATGGAAGAAACTGCAAAGTCAACTTCTCCATTATCTACTGCTGGAAATAGTGGCTCCCAACCAATATTTTTAAATTCAATTTCAATTCCTAATTCTTCTGCAAGCGCATTCACAATATCGATATTAATTCCAACAATTTCTCCATCTTCGTCCATATATTCCATTGGTGCATATGTAGCATCCGTTCCAGCTACTAATTTCGTAATTTCACCACCAGTCGCCTCATTCGACGTTTCCGTTTCATCGGAGCCTCCACCGCCACACGCAATTAATAATGCACTAATACTAACGGCTAAAAAAGCCATCATGAATAAACGCAAATTTTTTTCCACTTGTTCTTCCCCCATTTTTTATGAATTTAAGCAGGATTATCGTAGAATAAAAGCGTGACAAATTAACCCCCTTTATTGTGTTTTTCACAATTTTGTTTATCTTGTATCGATATTATACGTTAATATCTCGCGCTATTCAATACAATTTAAAATTATATCCAGATTCTAAATGTTCTATTATTTCTATCTATCACGTTATTGTACAAATTTTTTCACAGATAATAAACTTCCTTTTTGCTATGATAAGAGGTATTACATATCAGGATAAAAGTACTAATGAACATAACTTTTATCATTTACAATTATTTTTAAGCATTATTCTACTCATTTTTGTCCCTATTTTCTATCCTTTCTAAGAAAATAGGGCTTTTTCTTTTTATTTCTTCGCGACAAAGTATACTTTTATCATGATGTTTTTTTGTTTGCTTATGATCAATCGTTACTTTTATATGATTATTGCCTTCATAAACACGCACCCACGCTCCTTCTTGATAATTTGCGGGTAGCTTTTCAACTGGTATTATTATTTGTCTCCCTTTATCTTCAATCAAAAGAATTGCATGCCCCTCCTCAACCCGATCTATTACACCTGTAAAACTTGGTAGATGCTGCTCACTAGAAGTTTGGATTATTATGAGCAAAAAAACGATCATATTTTTTATATAATTACCCATCATATCCCACCTTTTATTGTAGTATCTCAAGAAATTAAATAAACTGCACATTGGCACTTTGCTGTTTTGCCGTACAGTTGGAATGGGAAAATACGATTTTCTCTAAGGACAAATTCTATTTTGAATATGATCTCTTATAGAGAAATAGAATTTTATAGTTTTTTTCTAAAAGTTTTGCTACGCTTAAATTATTATTTCTAAAGATAAGGCGGCATCAAGATGCGAAAATATTTATTTATTATGGTAAGTTTTATTTGTTTATTAAGTGCTTGTGGTAGCACAGAGCAATCTTCTCAAAATATATCTAGTAGCGAATCAAATCATGCAAATGAACCAACAGAAGCGCTCCCAGAAAATGTCCCTGCTAAAAAGGAACAAAATAATGCAGAACCAACAGAATCTCTTTCCGAACTAACGGTAGATTATATTGATGTCGGTCAAGGAGACGCTACCTTATTCCAATTTAGCGATAAAGAGGAACAGTATACTATTTTATACGATGTAGGCGATTGGCAAGGAAATGAAGTTGTCCCTTTTTTAAAGAAAGAGAATGTTAGTTTTATAGATTTAGTCATTATCAGCCATCCACATGCTGATCATATAGGACAATTGGATAAAGTTATGGACAATGTGGAAGTTGGTGAAGTTTGGATGTCTGGAAATACAGCAAATACAAATCTTTACCAAACTGTTATGCAAGCGATTCTTGATAGTGACACAGATTATGATGAACCAAGAGCTGGCGAATCATATGATGTTGGTCCAATGGAAATAGAGATTTTACATCCAAATGAATTATCCGGCGGGTTAAATGAAGACTCCTTATCACTTCGGCTTACTTACGGAAACGTATCATTTGTATTTACAGGAGATGCATATAAGGAACAAGAAAGGCAAATAATGCAGCGGGTTGATGATCTCGAAGCCGACTTTTTACAACTTGGTCACCACGGCTCTAATACATCAAGTGATCCTACTTTTCTTGATCATGTTAATCCAACCTATGCTATTTATAGTGCTGGAGCAGGAAATTCTTATGGTCACCCGCATGATGAGATCGTTCAACTTGTATTAAATAAAGAAATAAACTTACTCGGAACAGATGTACATGGAACGATTACCGTTCATACAGATGGGAAAGATTACAAAGTATTTACTGAAAAAGAGGGTAAGGTAGAAAAAGGGAATGATGATACTGCAAAAAGCGAGAAGGATCCTTCTAAATCAGATCCTGTAGACGTAGATTGTATTAATATTAATACAGCGTCTATGGAAGAATTAATGGAAATTACCCAAATAGGTGAAGCACGTGCAAAGGATATCATTAATTTAAGACCATTCCAAACTGTTGATGAACTGACAAAAATTAACGGTATTGGCGATGCTAGACTAAATGAAATAAAACAGCAAGGAAAAGCGTGTGTAGGAGGCGAATAATATGAGAGGTGTATTAGATAGAATTGAAGATGGTACTGCTGTCATATTAGTTGAAGAAAAAGGGGATGAATTTACTGTAAAAGAAGCTGATTTACCGGTAGGCAGTAAAGAAGGTACATGGTTTCAATTAGATTTTAATGACTCAGGTTATACCATTTTGGCAATTGACGAAAACGCAACTGATAAAGCAAATGAAACATCTGCATTATTGTTGAAAAAGTTACAACGAAAGAAAAGTAAGAGTAAATTTAAACGTAACTAATGTTGTTTGACTATATTTGTTTCACTTTAAACGATACTAGGCGAACCTTTTTGGCAAAGTTGGTGGAAATATGAAGACGGGAACACTCATATATATTATTGCAATGGGCTGGACATTAATAATTTATGGAGGGATCACCTATTTATTCAGTAAAAAACAAGACCATACATTATTAAGCGGCTTTTCCAATCGCCGCGACGAAGAAAAAGAATATTTGAGAGAAAGCGGATATTTAGATGCGTTAAATAAATTATTCGTTACAACATTTTGGATATTTTTTGTCACATTCATCCTAGGGCTACTGCCAATACCATTTGCTTTTGAAATTAGTCTAGGCGTGTTTATTCTTGTCCTTATGATAGGTCTTGTCTGGATTCAGCGCTATGAAGTACCCCATAAACGAAAAAAGATGCTTTGGACTATGGGTGTTTTTTCAACTGTAACCATTATTTTTATTGTTGTCATTACAGGAATTGGATATATTGATAATGATATCAAAATTAGGGATGAAACCTTTATAGTTACAGGAATGTACGGAGTGGAATGGGACATCGCGGATATTGAAACTGTTGAGTTAATGGACACCCTACCTGAAGTGAATTTTAGAACGAATGGATTTGCAACTGCAGGTATATTAAAAGGTAATTTTAATTTGGAAGAACCGTACGGAAATGGACTTTTATTTATTCAAAAAAATTCGGCACCTTATTTATATATTGAAACTAAGGAAGACTATATGATACTCAATCGAAAGGATCCTAAAGATACAACTGAAATTTATAATGAATTACTAAAAAATGATGGAGTGAATCAAGTCAATGGCAAAGGAAAAGTGGAATAAACAGTTTTCGGAAAATCAATTTACATATGGAAAAACAGCGAATGCTTTTATACAAGAAAAAAGTTCATTGTTTGCTCCAAATTCACAAATAGCCTGTTTTGCTGAAGGTGAAGGAAGAAATGCAGTTTACTTAGCAAAACAAGGACACACCGTAACAGCCTATGATCTATCGCCGATTGGCCTAAAACATACTAAGGTTTTAGCAAAAGAAAACGATGTGACGGTTGAAACGGTGGAAGCGGATTTAACCAAAATGGAAACAGAAAAACAAAAATATGACGGTGCAATTATGGTTTTCGGACATGTTGCTGAGGAATCCCAAGAATATTTTATTAAAAATATGATTAATGCAGTAAAGCCAGGTGGTTTCTTTATTTTTGAAGTTTATTCCAAAGAGCAACTTAAATATAATACAGGTGGTCCCGGAAAAGAACAATTCTTATATGATCCAAAAAATATTTTAACATGGATTGAACCGTATACATGTGTTCACTTTTATTATGGAGAAGAAAATCGTGAAGAAGGTTACCGTCATACAGGAATAGGACATGTATTACAAGTTGTCATAAAAAAAGAATAATAATATTTACAAGACCCGCACTATTAAATTTCTTTGCATTTTTAGCCTGCTAACTAGGACATTCAATGAAACCCTCGCCTTAATTATTTCAACACTCTTTGACGTATCGCAATGAGGTGCTTCTACTTCTTTTCCACAATGATCAGAGGTGCAGAGAGCGCTGCGCAGCCCTTCTCAGGCTTTTCTGCCGAGATCAACGGCGGGGGAGGACGCTGCGCAGTTCTTCTCAGACTTTTCCGCTGAGATCAAGGGCGTGGGAGAGCACTGCGCGGCTCTTCTCCAGCTTTTCCGCTGAGATCAAAGGCGTGGGAGGGCACCGCGCAGCTATTCTTCGGCTTTTCCACTCAGATCAACGACGAGGGAGGACACCGCGCGGCTCTTCTCCAGATTTCCCGCTGAGATCAAGGGCGTGGGAGAGCACTGCGAGGCTCTTCTCTAGATTTCCCGCTGAGATCAAGGGCGTGGGAGAGCGCTGCGAGGCTCTTCTTCAGCTTTTCTACTCAGATCAACGGCGAGGGAGGACGCTGCGCAGCCCTTCTCCAGCTTTTCCGCTGAGATCAAGGGCGTGGGAGGGCACCGCGCATCTCTTCTCCAGCTTTTCCGCCGTGATCAACGGCGAGGGAGGACACCGCGCGGCTCTTCTTCAGCTTTTCTACTCAGATCAACGACGAGGGAGAACGCAGCAGATTTTTTAATGTACCCTCCTTTTTAAAACTACCTTCCAGAAACAAAAAACCTATGGAGTTTTACTCATCTCCATAGGTTATTAGTTATTCTTTTGATACTAATAAATCATGTGCTTTTTGTACTTCTTCATCCGGTACGATTAAATAATAGATTCCATCAATTTTTTGTCCTGAACCACTAATCATATATTCAGAAACATTTCTTCGGGTATCTTTATATCCGCTAAACAATTGCTTCATATCGTCAAAATCCATATTCGTAGACATATTTGTTCCCAAAATGTCCAACATACCACTAAATTTCGGTACAGAACCAACAGATGCACCTTCATTAATGATTCCTTCAATTACTTTTCGCTGACGATGAGTTCGTCCAAAATCACCCATTGGGTCTTTTTTACGCATTCTCACGTATGACATTGTTTTCTGGCCGTCCATTTCCACAATACCTTCAGGGAAATCATATTTACTGTCCGTCCATGCTACCTCATTACTAATTGTTATTGTACCAAGTTCATCAACTAATTCTACTAAACCATCCATGTTAATACTTACATAATAATCAATATCTACACCAAGGAAATTCTCAACTGTCGCAACAGACATCTCTGCTCCACCAAACGCATACGCGTGGTTAATTTTGTCCTCAATACCTTTTCCTACAATTTCTGTTCTTGTGTCACGAGGGATACTTACGATTGTAAGTGCATCAGTTATCGGGTCAAGCTGCATTACCATGATTGCATCAGACCGACCTCTTTGGTCATCTTCAGAATCGATTCCTAATAATAATACGTTCAGAGGCTCTGTCGCTTTTAGTTTTTCTTTTGTTAATTTTGTATCAATCGTTTCAACAGGGTCATGCATTTTTTCATTCACTGTATTCTTTGCGTTATTATATACAGAAAAAGCGTAAGCACCAACACCCAAAACTAGTAATATTACAATTATAATCGGTATTTTTAACCATAACCTTCTCGGCTTTTTTCTTTCTGACCTTTTCAAAATTCACACCTCATATTCCATTATACCCTGTTTATTTTGAGAAATTTTTATATTTACTCTCACAAAATTATATCATTTTTAATCCAAAAGACAACTATTATTGCCAATAATTGACGGATATTTTTAAAACTTCTATCCTTTTTACTAGTTAACTTTGAGAGTACATCCAAATTCCATTCTCCAGTCCTCTTGTACACTCACCTTTTTCTCGTAAATATTCCAAATGAGCAATCGTTTCTCCTACTGCAAATTGATAATCATAAACAGAAAGTTCCCTTTGAAACAATATTTCACATACTTCAAAAATAGATTTCGGCTGTTTTAAGGAATCAAGTATAATGGAAAACCTTTCTACATGATGATTCCAAATTTCATCTATCCGTTCATTTGCGCCATAAAAAGTATCCCCATGAGATGGAATAACTACCTCCGCATCCAGTTGTTTAATTTTATGAAGTGAGTTCTCAAATGATTGCAATGGGTTTTTTTCACCATAAAACCAGTAAGATATATTCGGTGTTATTTTCGGCAAAATATGATCCGTTGAAAAGAGAACATTTTTTTCTCGGTTATAAAAACAAATAAGCCCTTCAGAATGTCCAGGTGTAAAAATTATTTCGTATTGATATTTTCCGATTTGAATACGATCTCCATCTTGCAAAAAGTAATTAACGTTTGGTAGTGGAGTTACGGATGGACTGAACTCTTCAGTCATTTTCACAATAGAGGTTGCTAATTTTTCAGGTACAGCCGCTTCCTTGTAATCATTAACTAATCTCGGTAAAGCCTCTTCTGTCCATATACTTCCTAGTGCTACTGCATCTGTTTCTGACATGAGTACAGATGCATTTGTCTGTTGTTGTAAAACTCCCGCATATCCAGAATGGTCAGGATGAAGATGGGTTAATATTATCCGTTCAACAAGTTTATTATCTAATTTTTCATTCCAAACAGCTCGTGCATTTTTGTCATTCAATCCTGTATCTATTACAATATATCCCTTTTCCCCTTCTGCCAAAAAACAGTTCACATGGTCTAACCGAAAAGGAAGATCAATTGTCACTTTCTCTATTCCTAGCTCTGTTAACATAAACATCCTCCCTAAAATGAATGAGTATTCATTATTTAATAAAAATAGAAGGGAGAATCTGTCTCCCTGAATCAATAGTAACTTATTCCAATGGATCTAACAAGTCTGTATTTTTTCTCGTCTTTCTATATGAATACCAGTCAGCAATTTTATTAGCATCCTTTTCTTCTAAATGCTTTAGCGAATAATGTGTCCCTAAACCACCCAAACCAATAAGTGAAATCTCAATTGTTGCAAGTTTTTGCAAGGCTTGAATTTTATGTTGCCGCTTTTTAAGAGACTGAATCCGACGATGATAGGTTGTCACCGTAACCTTATTAAATACTCGTCTTTGAAGTGTAAAACGTTTTCCATCAATTGCATAACCTCCGTCCTTAAACTGCAACCAGCCATACCATAAGCTAAGACCGAGCAGGATAAGTGATAGCCAAATAAATGATGGGAAAAAATAAGCTGTTGCTAGAAGTGCGAGAATAAATAAAATGGAGGATTTAAATAAGTAAAACTTTAATCCCCTTTTGGATAAAGGAATTAATTCAGTCTCAAGTTGATCGAATTCCGGCAAAAATTCCTGTAAAAACTTGTCTACTTCTCGCTCATGAATAAGTGGAAACAGAACAGGAAATGGTTCCATTTTATCAAAAGACCCCCCTGCAACAACTGCGAAAACTTGTACAAATTTCATCGGCTGACGAATTGGACTTTGCTCAATGCCAATCGCTTGAATTCGCTCAAAGGGTATCGTTAATTCTTTTGTCTCTAATAACCCTCTTCGAATAAATAGTTCTTTTTCACGCTTTTCAATATTAAAATTACCGTACTTTATCATCGTACCAGCTATTCCTACTATCCATAATAATAATAGAACAAAAATAATCAATGCGATCAGTATGACAACACTTTGTGCAATCACCCATGTGTACGCCGAGTTATATATTCTTTTCGGAATTAATTCTTCGATTTGGGTAAAACCCGCAAGTAATGCAACAAGAATAATCCCTGCACTACCTGAAGTCGTCCCGGCAATAAACAGGCGTGACCATGATATTTTTTCGGTCGGAAACGTTTCTTCAGATCTTTCTTCAATTACAAAATCATTTTCTCGCTTTTTTAAAGCCTTGCGAAGTCGCGCTCCCTCCTCTACTTTAATTGCACTAAGGGATACTTCTGCTCCTCCGCCGCTACTAGCTGTATCAATTTGCACTTTCACCAATCTAAAAATTCGGTGTACCACATTTGCACTTAAATCAATTTTATGGATTCGGTTTAGTGATATATATCTTTTTTTCCGAACAAAAATACCTTGTTCTATTCGTAGTTCATTATCTTCTATTCGATATGTGAACCTGAGCCAAGATAAAACACTTGATATAATGAGGAAAATTAAAAATACCGTAGCGAAAATTACAAAATAAAATAATGATTCCTTTAATGTTAGAATTAACCCAATTCCAAAGCCAAAAATCGTTTCTTTTATAACACGAATGAGATCAAAATACATTGCTGCTGGATGAAGACGGCGTGGCTGTTTAAACTGTTCTAATAAAGAAGTTTCTTCGCTATTACACATCGTCTTCATCCACCCTTGCTAAAACAGAAATTCGATCTCGTATTGTAGATGCATCTTCCTCATCTAATGCCGGGATATCATGTGTTGTCGCTGCTGTTGAAATAGATACAGTTGCCAATTTATACCGTTTTAATATTGGACCTTGTTCTGTATCCACATGCTGAACACGAATCATCGGAATGATTGTCCGAGTAACGACTAGAATTCCGTGTTGAATATATATTTCTTGCTCAAATATTTCATAACGCCATCTGCGGTATCTTAATTTTGGAATTAAATAAACAAAAACAAATAGTAATAACACCCAAATTACGATAGCAATTCCAACGTATAAATAGGAAATTTCAAAAATATATGATAATACAGCTCCCGCTATAATGAGTAAAAATAATCCTCCCATATAAATAGAAGCTGTAATTCTCCAAGCTTTAATAGCATCACGAGCTATATTATTTTTCGGCTGCTCTCTCATCGTTACTCCCTCTCTTTCATTCATAATTTTAACACAGAATGTTTATTGGAAAAGCATATTTAATATTTATTTTAGATTTCAAAAGCAATTACACCGCTCTCCAGTGATTAATGCGCAATGTTCTTCATGGATATTTCTCGGTTTTCGTGGTTAAAACATGAACTGCGTGGTTATTTCGCACTCTTTGTGGTTAAATCACGATTCTCGTGGTTAACGCGGTTCACCGTGGATATTTTCTCGCTTCCCGTGGTTAAAACGTAAATCGCGTGGTTATTTCGTATTCTTCGTGGTTAAATCACGATTCCCGTGATTAACGCAGTTCACCGTGGATATTTACAGATTCCGTGGTTAAATCGGAAACTACGTGGTTATTTGGCGTTCTCCATGGTTAAATCGTGATTCTCGTGGTTAACGCGGTTCACCGTGGTTATTTCTCGGTTTCCGTGGTTAATTCGGAAACTGCGTGGTTATTTGGCGTTCTTCGTGGTTAAATCATGATTCTCGTGATTAACGCAGTTCACCGTGGATATTTTCTCGCTTCCCGTGGTTAAAACGTAAATCGCGTGGTTATTCCGTATTCTTCGTGGTTAAATCATGATTCTCGTAGTTAACGCAGTTCACCGTGGTTATTTACAGGTTCCCGTGGTTAAAACGGAAACTACGTGGTTATTTCGCATTCTCCATGGTTAAATCGGAACCCCGCTCAGTATTCCATCTCTATGAAATATAAAAAGCTCCCCATTTTGAGGAGCTTAGTATATTTTATCTTCCACGACGTTTTTGGAAGTTGCCTTTTCGTCGTCCACCGCCACCTTGTGGGCGTTTTCCGTAAAACCTTTTGCCGCCACCTTGACGACGTTTCGAATCACGGCCGCCTCCACGTGGTGGTGCACTTTTAACACTAATCGGCTGTACAGAAGAAATTCTAACTGGTACATCTTTTCGTTCTTTTGTTAGCAATTTTAATGCTGCTGAAACGACAGATACGGAATCATGGTCTTCCAACAATTCTGTTGCTGTTTGATTAAATGATTTTATATCTTCTGTTTCAATTGTCTTTATAATATTTTCGGCAGTTGCTTGTTGTTTTCCTCGTGCCGCTTCTTGATTTGTTGGTGGAACGATACGTTTCATTTTACTTTTTGTAACTTGTTCAATTAATCGTAAATGTGGGATTTCTCTCGGTGTTACGAATGAAATTGCTTCTCCAGTACGTCCTGCTCTTCCAGTTCTACCAATCCGGTGAACATAGCTTTCCGGATCTTGCGGAATATCAAAATTATATACATGTGTCACACCGGAAATATCTAATCCACGTGCTGCAACATCTGTTGCGACAAGTACTTCAATTCGTCCATGTTTAAATTTATTTAAAACTGACATTCGTTTCCCTTGCGTTAAATCACCATGAATACCTTCTGCACGAAAACCACGTACTTGCAAGCCATCGGTGATTTCATCCACACGTTTTTTCGTACGAGTAAAGACTATTGCTAATGTCGGGGAATGAATATCGAAATGATTCGTTAA
>NZ_JBPPZG010000010.1:0-37448 GCF_051918545.1 Pseudogracilibacillus amylolyticus (SeqCode)
AATTTTGCAGATGGATAGGCGAGAGGCTGTCCAAATTTCAAAGGTTGACATTTAATAATATTTTTTATATGATATAAATACCCGGTGGGGTACTTGTATTTTAAAATGTTGACGAGGAGGGCTTGTATGACAGAAAGGAAGAAAACAACCATTGTACTATTCAGTGGTGATTATGATAAAACAATGGCGGCCTACATTATTGCAAATGGGGCTGCAGCTTATGATCATGAAGTAACAATTTTTCATACGTTTTGGGGCTTAAATGCACTCAGAAAAGATGAACAAATTGAAGTAAAGAAAAGCTTTATGGAAAAAATGTTTGGTAAAATCATGCCACGTGGTGCAGACAAGATGGGATTATCCAAAATGCATTTTGCAGGTTTAGGACCAAAAATGATCAAAGGTATCATGAAAAAGCATAATGCGTTGCCATTGCCGGATTTAATTTCCCTAGCACAAGAACAAGATGTGAAGCTTGTTGCTTGCACGATGACGATGGATCTTCTAGGCTTACAAAAAGAAGAATTGTTAGATGATACAGAATATGCCGGAGTTGCTGCATATCTAGGAGATGCTCAGGACGGCAATGTGAACTTATTTATATGATATTTTTTTACATTAAATAATACCTGTACAGGTATATGAGGAGGTAATCTGTGTGGAAATAAACGCAAATAGTGTGTTGGATGCAAAAGGACTTGCATGCCCAATGCCAGTTGTAAGAACAAAAAAAGCAATGAAAACAGTAGAGCCTGGCCAGGTGCTAGAAGTACAAGCGACAGATCAGGGCACGAAGGCGGATTTAAAAGCTTGGGCTGAAAGTGCAGGTCATCAATATTTAGGCACATTAGAGGAGGGAGCGATTTTGAAACATTATATTAGAAAATCAACGGAAGAAGAAAAAGGAGAAATTAACTATCCGCATATCACAACAAATGAAAGTTTAGCAGAAAAATTAGCTGCTGAAGAAAATATCGTTCTAATAGATGTTAGGGAAGCAGCGGAGTATGCGTTTAATCATATACCTAAAGCAATCAATATTCCGCTTGGGGATTTGGAAGAACGAGCAAGTGAATTGAATAAAGATGATGAGATTTATATCGTTTGCCGTACCGGTAATCGCAGTGATTTTGCCGCACAAAAATTAACTGCATTAGGATTTTCAAATGTTAAAAACGTGGTTCCGGGAATGAGTGGATGGGATGGATCAACGAAAAATAGTAATGAACAAGGAGGAAATTAAAGTGAATAATGTTACAGTTTATACGACAACTAGATGTCCTTATTGTGTGATGATGAAAAACTTTTTAACTGACAAAAATATTCCTTTCACTGAAGTGAATGTTGAGAAAGATCCTTTAGCAATGCAAAAAGTTGTGCAAAAAACAGGTCAAGTTGGTGTACCACAAACTGAAGTAAATGGTAAGTGGATATTGGGATTTGATCCAGATAGTGTTGTGTCTGCTTTAAATAGAAATTAATTTTTTTTACATCTAAATATACCATAGGGGGTAGTTGGGTTGGCGGTTGAAGCTTTGACGGCAAAAGAAGTTACAAAAAAAGTATTTAATAAAGAACCATTATTTATTTTGGATGTTCGAAATGAAGATGCGTTTAATGATTGGAAAATCGAAGGAGAGAATTTTGATTATTTAAATGTGCCTTATTTTGAATTACTAGATGGTGTCGAAGGAATTCTTAATAAGATTCCTTCTGATAAAGAGTTACTTGTCGTTTGTGCTAAAGAAGGGTCTTCGATAATGATTGCAGAAATGCTTGCGGAAAAAGGACTGAATCCCACTTTTTTAGAGGGCGGTATGAAGGCATGGAGTGAGCATTTGGAGCCGATTAAAGTGGGAGAGCTACAAAACGGCGGGGAAATATATCAATTTGTTCGTATTGGTAAAGGATGCTTATCATATATGGTAATTTCCGATGGTGAAGCGGCGATTATTGATGCGACACGTATGGTCGATGTGTTTACAGATTTTGCAGAGGAAAAAGGTGCAAAAATCACACATGTATTGGATACACATTTACATGCAGATCATATTTCTGGTGGAAGAGCAATCGCAGAAAAAACTAGTGCAACCTATTGGTTACCACCGAAAGATGCTGAAGAAGTAACGTTTGAATATGCCGCCCTAGAAGGTGGAAATGTGGTTACGATTGGCGGTACAGCAATTGATATCCATGCATTATATTCACCTGGACACACGATTGGTTCGACATCGTTTATAGTTGATGAGAAGTTTTTATTAACTGGGGACATTTTGTTCATTGATTCAATTGGCAGACCAGATCTAGCAGGAAAAGCAGAAGACTGGGTTGAGGATTTACGTGATAGTTTATATTCACGATATAGAGAATTGTCAGAGGAACTCATTGTGTTACCAGCACATTTTATGATTATCGATGAGTTAAACGAAGACGGCTCAGTTTCCAAAAAACTAGGAACATTATTTGCAAGAAACCATGGACTAAATATTACAGATGAAAATGAATTTAGAAAAGTTGTAACGGAAAATTTACCGCCACAACCAAATGCTTACAATGAAATTCGTCAAACAAATATGGGAAAAATTACTCCAAATGAAGAAGAACAACGTGAAATGGAAATTGGACCAAACCGTTGTGCGGTAAGATAAAAAATTAGGAGGATAAAAATGAACGTTAAAAAAGTATTAGATGCGACAGGGCTTGCTTGTCCAATGCCGGTTGTAAGAACAAAAAAAGCAATGGAAGAATTAGAACCTAGAGATATTTTGGAAGTTCATGCAACAGATCCAGGGTCAAAAAGTGACCTAACAGCATGGGCTAAATCAGGTGGTCATGAATTAATACAGAATACAGAAGAAGACGGAGTATTAAAGTTTTGGATTAAAAAAGCATAGGTTTTTCAGGATGCAGAGGAAAGGGCACAATGCTTTTGCTTGTGTCCTTTTTAATGGTTAGATGGTCTGAAAAATACTAGAGATTGGTGATTAATTTTGCCCGTTACCGTTAGTCACCTTGCCCAATGGTAACGATTCGTGTAAAAACGTGCCTGTTTCCGCTGGTCGCCGTATAAAATGGAAACGATTCTGAAAAACGTGCCCATTTCTGTAGTCGACGTGTCAAACGGTAATGATTTATGTAAAAACATGCCTGTTTTTGTTAGTCGCCGTATAAAACAGTAACGGTTCATAAATATTATTGCAGTTGGAGATGAGTCTCAAGTAAGCCAAAGGAGGGAATGCGTTGGATTTAGGATTTATTGTTATTATCTTTTTAATTGGCTTTATCGGTTCTTATATTTCAGGGATGCTTGGGATCGGTGGTTCTATAATTAAGTACCCGATGCTGTTATATATTCCACCACTTTTTGGTATAGCTGCTTTTACTGCCCACGAAGTATCTGGAATTAGTGCAGTACAAGTGTTTTTTGCAACGATTGGTGGTGTTTGGGCATATCGCAAAGGTGGTTATCTTAATAAAACGTTAATTGTTTATATGGGAACAAGTATTTTGATCGGTAGTTTTATTGGTGGATACGGATCAAGATTATTGTCTGAGGGAAGCATTAATATTGTTTATGGAATATTAGCACTCATTGCAGCGGTGATGATGTTTATTCCCAAAAAAGGGATCGATGATACTCGGTTTAATCGAGTAAATTTTAATAAAGGATTAGCAGCACTACTTGCATTTATCGTTGGAATTGGCGCAGGGATAGTTGGGGCAGCTGGAGCGTTTTTACTCGTACCGATTATGCTTGTTGTCCTTAAAATTCCAACACGAATGACGATTGCATCTTCGCTTGCGATTACCTTCATTTCTTCCATTGGTACAACGATTGGAAAAATTACGACAGGGCAAGTTGATTATTTTCCTGCTGCTATTATGATTGTTGCAAGTCTGATTGCTGCACCACTCGGAGCTTCAGCGGGTAAAAAGGTTAATACAAAAGTTTTGCAAATAATTTTAGCAGTTCTCATAGCTGCTACTGCAATAAAAATTTGGATGGATATATTATAGATTCAAGTAATTGAAAGTTTTTTAGGAGGAATAAAAATGTTTCATTATACCGTGGAAACGAATAAATCAATTGAAGAAGCAATTAAAGATTTGGAAGAAAATTTAAAGGCTGAGAAGTTTGGAGTGCTTTGGGAATTTGATATTAAGGAAACATTGCACAATAAAGGGTTTGAATTCGATCGGGGTTTTATGGTACTAGAAGTTTGTAGCCCGAAAGAAGCACAAGAAATTTTAACTCGTAATAAAATGGTGGGATACTTTTTACCGTGTAAAATTGTTGTGTACGAGGATGAGGGTAAAACGAAAATTGGAATGCCCAAACCATCAGCACTTATTCAAATGGTAGAAGATGATGAATTGAAAGAGTTTGCTGTAAATATTGAGAATCGATTAATTGCATGTATTGACAAAAGTAAGTAAGCAAAAAAGCCATTCGGGAGAAAATACGAATGGCTTTTATCGTGTTTACCACTTCTTTGTAGGTAAAAATTTACCATCCATCGTGATAACAACACGGTCACCATCAGGATGTTCTTTTCGGTCAATGTCCATTTTAAAATCGATTGCGCTCATAATACCGTCACCAAATTTTTCATGAATGATTGATTTCATCGATGTTCCATACACTTGCATAATTTCGTAAAAGCGATAAATAAGTGGGTCAACTGGGATTGATTCATCAAGTGAACCGCGATAAGGAATTTCTTGTAAGGAGTTTGCGATAGCTTCATCGAGACCTAGGAGTTCCACAAGTTTTCCCGCCTCCTCTTTATCCATGGTTGCTTGTCCCATAATTGCTGATGCCGTCCAGACGGGATGACGTCCGATTGCTTCCGCAAGTTCGTCAAAAGTTAATCCCTTTTCTTTTTTTGCAAGCAAGATTTCTTCGGTTGCCATTTCTTTTGTAATGATTTCCTCATTCAATAGTAACCTCTCCTTTTGATATGTAGTGAATGCGCTATCATTATTGAGTATATCATAATTCCACATTGTAGTATGAAGCTATTTGTTTTTTTCTTCCAGTAGCTCGATAATTCTATCTAATTTTTTGTTAATTTCATTTGTCCTATTGTTTTGCACAGATGTATTAGTGAGCATACGCTTAACGAAAGAGTAAAGCGAAATGAAAAACATCAAAATAAGGGCAATAATTAAAAGATAAAAAAATAGTGTAATGATAATATCCATCAGTCTAAAACACCTCCAGTTATAGGTTATTGTAACACATTGAGTTTTAGATAGCTGAATCTCACATTGCCATAACTTGTTAATGTAAGGGATCAAGGGAACGCAAACTAATCTCACTTTAGCCAAATCAATTCAGTCATGCAAGAAAGGCAACGGGAGTCGATCTTGTTTTTTAGAAAAAGTAATGAAGGATCTTGTGAATAAAGATTGTGGTAAAAATTCGTCTGTATTTTTAACGCACTGTGATATACATCACAGAAAAATATAATGAGAACGATTATCATTGTAAGCAAGTAAATAATTAGGAGGGAACAAAAATGTCATTTACAGCTGAAAATACGCCAGCTTATATTGTTAAAATGTATCCACAAGCTAGTGATTTATTTAAAGAAAATAAAATTGATTTTTGTTGCGGGGGAGATGTATCGCTAAAAAGTCAGTTTGAGAAAAATAGCCTTCATGGTAAAGCGATTTTAGCGGAACTTAATGAAAGGTATGATCGTTGGCAAAAAGAAGGGAATCTAGCAAAAGATTGGGATTCAGTACCAATTGAGGAGCTCGTTGATCATATTACTTATCATCACCATCAATATTTAAAACAAGAACTTCCGGCATTAGGTGAATTTGTTACAAAAATTTTCCATGTACACGGTGCGGACCATCCGCATTTAAAAGAACTTCATAAAGTGTTCAATGAATTTAAAACAGAGATGGAAGAACATACAATTAAAGAGGATACTGAAGTTTTTCCGTTAATTAAAGAATACGTCCAAAATCCAAGTGAAGAACTTTTAGAAAAAATTAGAGTGGCTAACGGCGATTTAGAAGATGAACATGAAGCGACTGGAGATCTCCTTAAAAAAATGCGTGAAATCACAAATGGGTTCCAAACACCACCAGGCGCATGTGGTTCTTACCATATTACGTATGATCGCTTAGCTGAACTTGAAACAGATACTTTCCAGCACGTACATCTAGAAAATAACGTGTTATTTAAACGTTTATAATAAACGAAGAACTTGGAGTTACAAATTCCAAGTTCTTTTTAATTAATCAGCTATTTTAGTCATCGTAGCATATACAGATTCTTTATTTTTACTAGTGTTTGTGAATCCTATTTCTTCAAAAATGTATTTGTAATTAGGAGACTTTTCCGATTAGGTGGCCGTTAATAACACCATGTCATTCCTCCGGTTTTAAAACGACTAATTGATCCCCCTCATCAAATGCAAATTTCGTTCGGTGGGTGATAAAGACGATCTTATCATTCTTTTTCTTTACAAAAAGAGGTGTTACGTATTCAGGTAATGCTTCTTCAGTTACATTATTTTCTGGATTAATAGTAATTGTTTCAATCGCATAATTTGTATTAATTTTTCGGTTTAATTCCGTGAAAATCGCCTTTTCATCGAATAAAAGATGTGCTTTTGCTGCAGAAGACAAGTTTTCCTGACTTACACTCGATTCACGTGATGCCGGTAAAGAAAACGTGTTATGATAACCAAATTCGGGTGCAAATGATTGGGTTACAAGCACGTTATATGACGAATCAATCGTCATGGCAAGAATCGTATTATATGGAGAAAGATCGGCTTCGAATTGTGAGTGCTCTGACAAAATCTCTCCTTCGTGTGTTTCTATCCCATATTTTTCCGCTGGCCGTAAACGCCCTTTTGAGGAATCAACAATTAAAACGTCGACACCCATTTCTTTTAGTTTTTTAGAAAGTGCAATGGCAAAACTGCTCGCGCCAACAATAACGACACCTTGCGAATCTTGATTGGACAGTCCTAGTTTTTTGGCTAAAGGTCCAAGTGTGAAGCCATGTGCACAAACGGTAACGAACACAAGTGCAAATGTTAAAGCAGTTAATGTTGCAGCATCCCGGTAACCATCTTCTTCTAATATAGTTGCGAAATATCCTGCTACGGTAAGGGCGACAATTCCCCTAGGTGCTATCCAACCAATTAATGTTTTTTCCGTTCTGGTAAGTTCTGTACCTATCGTCGGTAACCAGATGGAAAGCGGACGGACAACGAAAAGCATTACAAGCACAAAAGCAATGATCGGCCAAGTGAAAATTTGTGCAATCGTTTCTCGTGCGAGTGAAGCGGTTAATAAAATAAACACTGTTGACGTAAGTAAGACGGATATTCCTTCCACAAAATGATGAATATTACCGATAGAGGAAACATGTTTTTTGGCTCGTCCGATAGTTAATCCCATAACGGTGACAGCAAGCATTCCTGTTTCATGCATAATCATTTCGGCAATTGTAAAACAAATCAATACAAAAGCTAGAAAGATTGGTGACTTTAAATATTCCGGGAACATCCCTTTATTTGCTGCAATACTAATTATAAATCCGATCAAAAACCCAAGTACTCCTGCTAATAGAGCAGAGACGAAGAAGTTAAGTAAATAATCAGGCCCTAAATGGGCATGTGTCATGACTTTGATTACTTCATAGGCAAAAAGGGCAAGAAGTGGTCCAGCGGGGTCAACGATGATCCCTTCCCACTTTAAAACGGCTGCCGTTCGCGGCTGAAGTTTTGCATTTCGAAGTAACGGGATAATTACGGTAGGACCAGTAACGACGAATAACCCTCCGATAATAAAGGAGACTTCAAGACTTAAGCCTGCAATATAATGTGCTGATAAGGAGCCGAGAATCCAAGCGATGAAGGCTCCTCCAGTAATTATCCGGAACACAGATTTGGAGACGTCTTTAATTTCTCGAATATCTAAACTAGAACTACCTTCAAATAAAATAATTGCAACAGCAAGAGAAATAAGCGGACTATAAAGATCACCGAGTGCTTCTCCGGGGTTAACAATTCCTAAAACAGGTCCGATAAGTAAACCGACAATTGACATGATTACAATGGATGGCCACTGGATTCGCCACGCAAACCATTGTGAAAAAATTCCAAGTCCTAAAACTGCAACGATAATAATAAGTTCAAGATTTTCCATGTAAATGTGCTCCCCTATATATACGTGTAAATATTATGTTTACTATAACACTTTCTTATTACCGTTGAAATTGATTTGCTACTCTTAAATAAATTCGAATAAAATTGTCTTAAAATGAGCTTTTGAATATTACTTGTTAAAATAAAGTGTAAATACAGTGGTGTGGCATGGCTGTGAAAGAGTTATCTTTTAACGAAACTCAACTTTTGCACCAATAAGTGAGTGCTAACAGATACTCGGATTGATATCTCTAATCATTAACTTGATAGTTTTGATAATGTAAGGCTGTTTTGCATAAAAGATAAATCGTGACATCATTTTGTTACGGATAGACAGTTGAAAGTTTACTTTTCGACAGCTATTAGCCCTTAATGCGGAGTGGCAGCTGATTGATGCAGAGTCGTTCGTCCAACATGCTTAGTGGCAGAAAAAGATGCAGAGTCGCGCGCCCGACACGCTTAGTGGCGGAAAAAGATGCAGAGTGGTTTTCCAACCGATCAGTGCAAAGTGTTTTCCGTAGCAGTAAGACATCTACTTTGAAATCACTGCGTAGTTTTCATCAAATGTGACAGTGAAAAGTCTTAAAATATAGTCGTATACAAGTTGGATAACACCACTATTCATGTTATTAATTACTGGGGTTATAATCTTAATAACTGGAGTGCTCGCAGGCAGGAAAGTAATCATCAACAACTAATTTGGCTATTTGTACCCTTTGTAGGATCAATATGAAAAAAAGAGTTACAAATTTTCTTTTACTAGCGGTTTCAAAATCATTCATCACCAGTACAATATTTCCCCAAATTGTGGCAACCGAACTAGTTACGATCCACAATATCAAAAAATAATCATAAAATACTAAAAATATTTCGCGAAATAATTAATCATGCTTATATTTCTCCCATATATAGGCAAAAAGTCATTTCTCAATAAATTTCTTTCTGCTATAATAAAGGAATAAGTTGGAAGGATTGAGGAGGGATTTTGATTGTCTGGAAGAGTCTGGCTTGGGTTATTTTTTCTTGTATTCGGTGTTGGTTTTTTCATGCATCAGGCGAATTTGTTAGATTTCACAGCAGTGCTATCTACTTGGTGGCCACTTATTCTCATTATTATCGGTATCATTCAACTAGTTAATCGTTCATACGCCTCGCCACTTACCGGTGTTTTATTTCTTATAGTTGGAGGTTTATTTTTAGCTAACCAATGGTTTAATATGAATCTTGCGGCATTTATTTGGCCACTTGTAATCATTTTTATTGGTTTGGCGATTATTTTTACAAGAGGAGAACGGGGCAAAAAAGAGCATATGGAGCAAGACTTGAATAATTTTTTGCTTTTTTCTGGTACGGAATTAAGGAGTCAATCGAAAGATTTTCGTGGTGGAAGTGTAACTGCTATTTTCGGAGGTGCGGAAATTGATTTACGTGAGGCGGAAATTTCAGCCGAAGGAGCCACACTTGATATAACGGCTGTTTTTGGTGGCGCAACTATCATTGTTCCTGAAAATGTATATGTTGAGGTTACTGGAATTCCTATTTTTGGCGGTTGGGATGATAAAAGAAAATATCAAGGAGATGAGCAAGCTCTTTCAGTGTTAAAGCTGAATTGTCTCGCTGTTTTTGGTGGTGTAGAGATTAAAAATTAAATGGGTTAAGATTTCTCATCATTTCCGGATTAATTAGGATGTTTTCGTGTTGTGAAGAAATGATGCTTCATTTGACTGAAATGGGGTGAAATAATTGAAGAGAAATTGGGAATTAACAAAACCGTTTCAGCAATTTGATGAGCGGGAAATTGCTAATATAATGCAACGTTATTTACCGAATAATAAAATCAATTCTATAAATCTTTTGAGTGGTGGTTATCGAAATTCAAATTATAAAATAAGTTTCGAAGCGAAGAATGCACCGCTTGTTTTACGAGTGAGTGATAAAGGTAATTGTAAGTTTGAATATTCTTTACATCGATTTCTAACTAAAAAATTACCCGTTCCAGAGATCTATTACAGTGAATCTGTTCATGATAAATCGTTCTCCATTATGGAATGGAAAGAAGGAATTCATCTGAAAGAAGTAATGTATGGGAACGATGAAAGAGGGATTAAAAATGCGGCTTTTTCCACAGGCTATTGGTTATCAGAAATGAGAAAGATCTCATTTTCAAGATCAGGTTTTTTTAATGAAGAATTAGATATCAAGGAACCTGTAGAGTTAACAGCCGATATGTTTTTGAAGTATATGGAACAGTTTTTACTCGAAGGTCAAACATGCCACTGGCTCGGAAAAGAATTATCGGGAAAGTTATGGGTATTTGTCCATAAAAACAGTCATTACTTGGAGGAAATCGATCATTATCCAGGGTTGGTGCACAGTGATTTCAATGGATTAAATATTCTTATATCAAATAATGAATCATCCGAAGTGTCTAGTATTTTAGATTGGGAGTTTGCATTTGCAGGTCCAGTATACGTTGATATTGGCAATATGCTGCGTTATGAAAACATTCCTTATTATGAGACTTTTGAACATGCTTTTATCGATGGAGTAAAATCAGGTGGAATAAATCTTGCGCCGGAATGGAAGAAAATTGCAAAACTAGTAGATTTAATCGCTTTATGTGAAATACTAAATACCCGTTTCGGTGGTGCAAATCGTGTAAATGATATAAAAAGCTTAATTGCAAGAACGATGCAAAAATGGGATTCTTATTGAAGAAAATACTTACATATTTTATAAGCTATACTTATTTTCCCCCATACTCATGTCTATAATATTTAAAAAGGGTTAGGAGTAGATTAAATGATTCAAACAATTTATCCGTATTTAACGTTCATAGATGAAGGACAAGAAGCGATTAAGTTTTATGAAAACGCACTTGATGCTACTGTTGTAAATGTAAAAACATTTGGTGATATGCCGCCAAATCCAGATTATCCGATTTCTGAAGAAGTAAAGAACCGCATACTAAATGCGCTCTTAAAAGTAGGGGATACGAACCTGATGATTTCTGATTCATTCCCGGGATCGGATAAAACACCAACAAAGGAAAACGCTCAAGTGTCCATTGCGATTACGATTAATAATCCCGAGAAGGCAAAAGAAGTTTTTGATAAGCTAAAAGAGAAAGGGACAGTAACGATGCCCTTACAAGAAACATTTTGGAGTCCAGCTTATGGACAGGTGAAGGATAAATTCGGTGTAACATGGCAGGTTTCAACTGAGGTGGAAGTAGAAAAATAAGGTAGCTTGAAAAGTATTCAGTGAAAATAGTAATTAAAAAGCACAGAATTATTAATCTGTGCTTTTTCATGTGAATACTGTACTCTCACATTAAACAAACCAAATACGCAATGACTTCTAGATGCTTTTTATTTCTCAGGTTCGAATTCAATTTCAGATAACTTACTAAATTTATTTCTTTTCCACTGACCAACATTATGATCGCAAAATCTTCTCCATCGATTTTCCTTTTGCTAACTCATCGATTAGCTTATCCAAATAACGAATTTCCTGCATTATTGGTTCTTCAATAGTTTCTACTCGGACGCCGCAGATTACACCTGTGATCAAAGCTCGTGAAGGATTCAAACGGGGAGCTTCTGAAAAGAAGGTTTCAAAGTCTGTCTGTTTTTCTAGTTGTATCTCTAACTCTTTCTGGCTATATCCTGTCAACCAACGGATGATTTCATCAACTTCTGCTTTCGTACGCCCTTTTTTCTCCGCCTTTGTAACATAATGGGGATAGACATTTGCGAAGCTCATTGTATAGATTTTATGTTTGGTCATCATATATTCTCCTTTATTTTTGCCGTTAAATGGGCTGATTTTTAGCATCCGTTATTTAAAAATAGATCAATCTGTCCCTTTTCTAGTCATTATTAAACAAGTCTTATCTTCTATATTAACATAAATGCTCCTTTGTCTTCAGGGTATCCATTTAAAAGACTTTCACTATAAAGTTAAATAGAATGGAGGGAATAAGACAATACACAACAAATCAAAATAGTGCAATCAAAAATGTCTCCTAATTACTGATTAACTGAGAGAAAACCATAACAAATATTTTTCGGTCACCTTCCTTTACTCGCCTTAGCACAAGTCTTTATAATATAAATATAACTTGTTCGAAATAGAGAGGAAATTACTAATGGAATCATACCATGCACAACTAAAAACGATTAAAAATGATATCACACGATTTATGATGCAATATAAGTTTGCACTAAGTGAAGTAGAGACAAAAATTGAAATCCTAAAAGAGGAATTTCAGCTACTGCACGATTATAATCCGATCGAACATACTAAATCTCGTTTAAAATCTCCTGAAAGTATTTTGAAAAAAGTCCATCGAAAACTTGGCTATGAAAAGTTAGCGTTTTCCCATATACGAAACAGTATTACAGATATTGCAGGGATAAGAATAACTTGTTCATTCATATCGGACATCTATCTTATAAGTAATATGTTGCAACAGCAAAGAGATTTAACCGTGATAGAAATTAAAGACTATATCAAAAATCCCAAACCAAATGGTTACCGAAGCCTTCATTTATTAGTAGAAGTTCCGGTTTTTATGTCGGATCGGGAGGAACTAGTAATTGTCGAAATACAAATTCGGACAATTGCAATGGATTTCTGGGCAAGTTTAGAACACAAAATTTTTTATAAATACAATCAAGCAGTTCCGACCTTGCTATTAGAAGAACTAAAGGAAGCTGCTGATACTGCAGCCGAATTAGATGTAAAGATGGAACAATTACACAAAGAAGTTGGGAAAATAAAAGAGGAACATGAGAAAGAAGAAGCGATGAAACTAGTCATAAACAGTCAACATTTTTCTATCCCAAAAGAGTTATTGCAGTTAGTTGAAAATAATAATCAGAAAGTTACTAAATAAGCGTGGATTGTCCACGTTTTTTGTTTTTGTAAAAAATAGTACGCAAATATTGGAAGCCAAATTCGGAAAATTAAGATTGCTTAATTGTATGTTAAATGTAATGATTTAGTTCTATTTTTAGGTTTCACGAACGTAATGAGATTGCAGAAACGTATACGCAATTTTTTGTTGCAGATGTAGATTTTGATAGATGGTCATAAATTTGAACAAAAAATCGAAGGCGCAGTCCCCTTGAAATTGCGTCAGCATTAGTGGGGGAGGTTCACTGTCATACGAGATGGAGAGACCAGGATGCCCGAGCTTTTAGTCAGTGAGCAGTAGGAAAGTTTTATATTTTCCTATCTGCCAAAAAGAAGAACAGCCGAGTTTTCCCCAACTCGGCTGCTCACTATTTATCGAAAATGTTATGCACGAAACTCCATTTGTTATCATCATTCAACTCATCAATAGAGACCTGTAAACCTCCGCCCAAAAAGACGGTTCTACCTTTTATTGCAATGACCAAAGCTTGGATAGGGGGGGTACTGTCTTTTTTTTGGTAAACGTCACCTATAACAGGAGTTATCGTTTCTAATGGAAATGTTTCCTCAACATCTTCCTCTTCTTCCATAAAATTGTTGCCATCCCGGAGATCGATGATATTTGCGCCTTCTTGAAGACCTGGAACCATGACCCAATATTCGTTATGCCTAATTCCATTTTGTTTATTACTAATAACGCCGTTCTCCTCAATGGAAGAAACCATTTCAATTGAATTCAGATGATGATGGTCGAGCGAATCAGGTCGCGGATTTATAACTAAAATATAGTCGCCAACCTTTGCCCGGACATCTTTATTTAATGTATAGCGTTTGTGATTTGCAATGAAACTGTCGAGATGTTTTGGTCTATATAAATCAATTTCTTTTGCGGTTGAAAGAATTTGTTCTAAGTCGGCAAGACGAACTAGATGAACAGATTGTTTGAAAAATGGTTTAACGGAATATACTTTATGCAACTTGTTTTCGTAATAAACAAATTGACCTTTTCTTACGTTAAAAAGTTTCACTACATTACCTCCATTTTATAAAACATTTTTCTTTCTCGTTACTGGCATCCCTTCTTCTTTCAAGCCTTTATGCAATGAAAACATAATGCAAAGTAATATAAATACAAATGGAAAAGCAGAAACAATCGATGCGGTTTGAAGTGCATTAAGGCCTCCGGACCAAAGCAACACAGCAGCTGCACTAGATTGAATAAGTCCCCAAGTTAATTTTATTTTTAATGGTGGGTTAAGCATCCCATTCGTTGTCTGCATCCCAAGTACGAACGTTGCTGAGTCCGCAGAAGTGATAAAAAAGATACTAATTAGTATGATGGATAATACCGAGGCCACCATACTAAAAGGTAGCTGATCAAGCGTTGAGAAAAGTGCAATTTCTGTATAATTACCTTGTTCCATTGCTGACCAAATCCCACCGTTTTGGAACATTTCGATATGAATCCCGGTTCCACCGAAAATTGCAAACCATAACGCACAAAAAGTTGTTGGAACTGCAAGTACTCCGATAACAAATTCTCGTATCGTACGTCCTTTGGATACTCGTGCAATAAACGTTCCTACAAATGGGGACCACGCAATCCACCACGCCCAGTAAAAGATGGTCCAATCTTTAATCCAATTACTCCCACCTTCATTAAATGGGGAAAGACGAAAGCTCATCTTTGGTAAAAACTCCACATAATTTCCAAGAGTTGTTGTAAACAAATTCAGTAAAAAGGTTGTTGGACCTGCAAACAAGAAGAAAAACATAAGTAATATAGCAAGAAATATATTTGCGTTACTTAACCACTTTATTCCTTTCCCGATTCCAGATATAGCAGATAATATAAACAAAATCGTAACTCCGATAATGATTAGAATTTGTGTACTAAACCCATTTGGTATATTACTATTTAAATACGTGAGTCCTCCGTTAATTTGAATGGCACCAAGTCCAAGAGAAGTTGCGACCCCAAACACAGTGGCAAATACTGCAATAACATCAATAGTTTTCCCGATTGGCCCATTAATACCCTCGCCAAGCAGAGGTTGAAATATGGCACTTATCGTTCCAGGGGCATTTTTTCTAAATTTAAAATAAGCAAGTGCTAACGCAATTAGCGCATATATTCCCCAAGGATGCAGTCCCCAGTGGAAAAATGCAAATCGTAAGGCCGTTTCAGCCGCTTCTGCTGATTGTGCATCTCCCATAGGGGGAGCATAAAAATGGGAAACGGGTTCTGCAACTCCCCAAAAAACAAGTCCAATACCCATCCCGGCACTAAATAGCATTGCGAACCAACTGAACGTACTATACTCAGGCTCATCATCGTCTTTTCCAAGTTTAATATTACCATATTTTGAGAATGAAAGATAAATCGTAAAAAGTAAAATAACACTAGCTGAAATAAGGTAAAACCAGCCAAAATGTTCTTGAAGAAAGTCCTGGGCAGTTCCCGAAACTACTTCTAAATTTTGTGGGGCAATTGCTCCCCATAAAATAAACAGAACAGCCAGAGTTACCGAAATAATAAAAACAGGAGTAAGTTTTTTCATGAAATCTCCTTCCGAATGAAACAGTATGTAAAGAAAGTGATGCAATTATATATTGCCCAAAATTAATAAAGATAAACAAATAACAAGGTTCGACGAATTGTTTTAATTAAACTATTCTTTAAGACGTTGGCGCAGTAAAAAATGCAATCTAGAATGCAACACGTAAACATGATAACGAATGAGATTGAACAAAGTCAAATAATTTTAGCGGTTGTTTGAAAAAAAGTTGACATGTAAAGATCCAACTGGAACAGAAGATCATCTACACGAGAATTCATCAGCCTAAACATAAGCCGATGTTGTGTCAACATCGGCTTAAAGGCTTACATTTGCTTATATTGAGGTTCTTCTTGTTGAATGTATTGTAGTCTTGAATTTAAATTATCAAGAATGGTTTGTTGTTGCTGTGCCAAATCTTGAAACATTTGTTTTACGTTTTGATCCTGTGTTTCTAATGCGAAAGTAGTCAAATCAGAAACGAGGCCTTGACAACTTGCGATCGCCTGTTGCATTTGTGTGCCTACAGTCATTTTCACTTCACCTCCTAAATATTATGTTTTCCATTCAAACATAATATATTGAAGGATAAAATTAGAAATTGGTGTAGGGTGACTTGGATTTTTCATTTGTATCGTTGCCAGCACAGCGTTTTAAAAAAATTGGTTACTTAAAAAGAAAAAAACCGTGTAACTTAAACGGATTCTAATGGAGCTGATGTTTTTTGTGCAAGACATTCGGCGTTTAGTGTAAAAATCCCGATTATTTATTGGTATATCACAAGTCATAATTTGGATTATCCTTTTGCAATTGTATTGAAAACGTAAAAAAATTGTTGACAGGAATGATAACTACTCGTATACTAATTGCAAGTGATCGCTTGCATTGTTTTGGAGGGAATCCATTTGAAACTTTCTACAAAGGATAGAATTATTGAAGCAACGGTAGAACTCGTCAATGAAAAGGGGTATAAAGGAGCAACAACGAAAGAAATTGCAGAAAGGGCAGGATTAAACGAAGTAACCTTATTTCGCCATTTTGGAAATAAAAAAGGAATTGTGGAAGCAGCAATACAAAAATATGCATTCTTTGATCTGTTCGAAAATACACTCGAAGAAAAGGTTATTTGGGAAGTGGAAAAAGATCTAAAAATGCTAGTAAGGGAATATCAATCTTTACTTGAACAAAAGAAAACAGTCATTTTACTTAGTTTAAAAGAAGCAGGTAAATTTCCTGAATTAGATGCATTAATTAAACATATCCCACAAAAGTATATAGAGATATTGGAAAATTATTTTGAGAAAATGGTTCAAAAAGAAAAAATAAAAAAAGTAGATCCATCTGTAGTCGCTACAAACTTTGCTTTTATTAACCTAGGTTATTTTTTAATGAAAACTAGAATTAATCCAGGAAAAGAAGAATATCCGATTGATGATTTCATTGAAAAAAACATACAATTTTTTATTCAATCACTACAATAATTTTTTTTACACATTATGCAAGTAAGTACTTGCCTTAACTTTAGGAGGGATTAATTTGAAATTACTCAAAGATTTTTTCAAACAAAGAGAAACATTATTAGGTATTGCAGCAGCTGTCGCCTTTCAACTTATTTTCGTTATTGTTTGGTTAACGGGCTATGAGGGTGTTTATGAGCGAACAGATCAATTTACAGTAGGTATTGTAAATGAGGATTCTGTACTGGGGGAAAAAATAACAAGTGAATTGAAAGGTAATAATTTATTTCAGGTAACAATGTTTGAGGAATTACCTCAAGCAAAACAGGAATTAGATGAAAGAAGTATCAATATGCTTATTCATCTTCCTAACAAAATGGAGGAACGATTACAAGCAAATGAAAACGCTCATATTGATTATTATATTAATCAGTCGGTTCCAACCTTAACAAAACAAATGATGGAAACAGCAGCGAATAAACTGAACGAACAAGTCAATCAACAAGTCAGTGAAACAATCGATACACAATTAGCGGAAACAATCCCAGAGATGATAGCGGCTGAATCTCCAAATGGAGAAATGGAAGAGATGGTCAAAAAAGTAGCAAGCCAAGTAGTTGAATTAGTGCAGGAGAACACTCAAATTACTCCTGTGCAAGCAAATGTGATGAAAACGAATGATAAAGAAGGATTTGTCTTTACAATGGTTCCGTTGTTAATCGTATTAGCCTCCTATATTGGTGCTATGCTTATTAGCCAACATTTGCAATTCGCAGAAGCGAAGTTAAAAAGTGAATATAATAGATCAACACTTTTTATTGGAAGACAAATTATTAATATTCTAGTCGCTATCGTTATATCCTTATTAACAGTTTGTCTAATGTATTTGTTTAATATTGAAATTGATCATAACTTTTTCGCTTTATGGGGATTTCAAGCTATTTTGATGTTTAGCTTTTTAGCTCTATCACAAGTTTTCGTCATGTTGTTTGGCAATCTCGGCATGATCTTTAATATTGCTTTAACGGCAACGCAATTAGTCAGCTCAGGGGCAATCGTCCCTCGTGAATTATTGTCTTCTTTTTATCAGGGGCTTGGTAGTGTTCTGCCAGCGACATATGGCGTAAATAGTTATTTTAGTTTAATCTATGGTGGAGGAGATCTTGCTTCGGATATGAAATATTTATGGATTATTATCGGTACTTTATTAGTCATTGCGATCTGTGGACAAATGGTATATTATCTATGGGAAAAATTTCAACTACAAAAATCATCTACAGTAAAAAACTAAAAAATTTTTCTTACAATAAATTGACTGAAAAAATATTCAATCTACCATGCCTAAAAGAAGAGAATAAATAACTGATTTTGAAGAGATAAATAAAACTATATATCATCTCTTGGTCGTGGTAGAGCTTTTAAAGTAGCATCCACTTGAAACCTACCATAAAGTTAAAAAAAGAGTCAAAAATTTTATCGGCTATGTTACCGTTCATTCCTACTTTGAAAACAAGCCGACTATGAGCAGGATGTGAAGCAAACATGGCACGATTTTTTACAGCTTTAATTAAGGCAATGGAGGAGGGTTCTTTTAACCCTCTTTCCACTCTATTTTCAATTATGTTGTTTTTTAACCAAAAACCTGCCCACCATTTACGTGCAATATTTGCCCGGTTACAAAACGTGAATCATCGGATGCCAAATATACAAAGGTTGGTGCTAGTTCAAATGGTTGCCCCTGACGATCCATAGGGTTTCCGGCAAGGGGAACTTGATCTGCAGAAAAACTTGATGGGATAAGGGGTGTCCAAATTCGTCCAGGAGCAATTGCATTTACTCGAATTCCTTGACTGATTAAATTTCTGGCTAGTGCACGAGTGAATCCGACAATCGCACCTTTTGTAGCAGTGTAATCAATTAATTGATCGTTCCCATCAAATGCGACAACAGAAGTGGTGTTAATGATTGTATCTGTGGCGTTTAAATATTTTAGTGCCGCTCTAGTCGTGTAAAAATGAGAATAAATATTTACTTTGAATGTATCATCAAATTGCTCATCTGAAATATCAAGTAAACTTAATTGCTGAAATTGAATGCCGACATGGTTGCAAAGAATATTGAGCTGACCGAAATTGGCGACAGTTTTCTCAACGATATCAATACATTGCTGTTTGTTACGGAGATCGCCTGGAAGTAATAAACAGCATTGACCTAGTTCTTCGATTCTGTTTTTTGTTCGGTTTGCATCTTCATGTTCATCTAAGTAAGCAATCGCTACATCCGCTCCTTCTTTTGCAAAAGCAATTGCGGCGGCAGCACCCATTCCACTATCTCCACCAGTAATTAAAGCTGTTTTTCCATTTAACTTTCCTGTGCCTTGATAATTTGGATTTTCTATTATTGGTCGGGGCACCATTTCCCTTTCGATTCCTGGCTGGCGAAATTGGCGTTGTTCTGGAACAGTTAATGCTATCTCTTGAAATTCAGTTATTTTACCGTAATTTGGGTAAAGAGGGTATTGTTCATTGTCATTGCCCATTTATAAGTCCTCCTAATCAAACCATTGTCTATTTAACGTATGTATTTTGGGCGAAAGTGTGCTTCAAGTTACCTTATGGGAAAAATCGAATAAGATAACTGAGAAAACTTAATTAAGGAGGACATTTACAATGAATTTGTTTTATTACAATCCTAAAGTTAGATTTTTGTTAATTAATCAATCTTCTGAGAAGGTAGAAGTGATGTATAATGACAATGCCAAACCGTTTAAATTACCTTTAATAGGGCCTAGACCGCCTTATTATGCGTATCCGATATATCAAGAATACTACCCGATTATTTAAGGGGTCTATGGTATAATGAACGTGAAAAACAACTGGCCCTCGCCTGCAAATGCATTCGGGGGTTTTTACATAAAGGGGAGTAAAATGCTGAATAATCATCCTAAAGTTCCGTTTACGGTGAATAAATGGGTGCATGTTTTAAACAGTATATCAATCACTTGTATAGTTGGCTCAATTATATACATTGTTTTTGCTTATCAAAATCTGTCTGATACGATTCCGATCCATTTTAATGCGCAGGGAGACGCAGATAATTGGGGAAGTAAAAATACTGTTTTTATCATGCCTGGAATCGCAATTATATTATTTGTCGGATTATATATCCTTAGCAAGTTCCCTCATTATTATAATTATACAGTGGAGGTTACGGAAGAAAATGCTCCACGTATTTATACAGAAGCTAACCTTTTTATGACGATCATAAACTTAGAGATAGTACTTATATTTACGTTAGCTTCTATTGATATAATGGGCAACTTTTTAGGAGTATGGTTTGTTGGAGTAGTATTTGGTGTGCCACTTGTTACTCTTGGGGTATTTGTTTTCAGGTTAACAAAATTAAAATAAATGAGTGTGATATTTTGGACAAGAGAAATTTTAAAAATGAATTTGAAGATATTGCGCAAACTATTTATTATGATGTGGATGATAATTTGCGTGAGAAAACAAAAGATCCAGAAGCAGTATTAAACTTTCTTAACCAAGTCGAGGAGCTATTGGTGAACAATGGGAAGAACTCTTACCAGTTGTGCGGAATTTTGGGAAATCTATATCGTATACTGGAGAAGCCGACAAGGGCAATTAATTATTTAGAACGTGCACTCAGCATTGCTAATGAAGAGCGAGATTGTGCAAAAATTGCAGTTACTCTTATTCGTTTGGGCGAAGCATTAAAATATAATGAAAAACATCAGCAAGCGATGGAGTGTTTTGATCAAGCATTAACACTTATACATACACATAAGTTAGATAACTATTTAGATTTTGCCTTGCAACATAAAGGGAAATGTTTACTAGAATTAAAGCGCTATGAAGAAGCGGAGCAATATCTTCGAAAAGCGTTGAAATTAAGAAAACAGAAAAAGGATACAGTGTTGATTGATTCAACTGAGCAAGTGTTGAAGTACATGGAGGAAATCGATTATTGATGAATGGCGTGTGAAGTGTAATTTACCTTTTGGGAAAGGCTGATATGATGAAAGTTTCTAAGGAAGATCTTGATTAAGCAAGTTATGAAACAGCCCATCTTGCCCTAGGAACGGCACATGTCTTAATAAAATGTATCGTATACAAATTAGATAGCTTTGGGAAAATAATCATTCATACCATAGTTGTCCGCTTGATAACAAACTGTTTATTAAAGAAAAATTTTATGATATATTGCAGGTAATTAATGATATATGTTGGTAGACTATTTCAGTAAAGAAGAGATGAACATGATTGAATTTTTTGCAACACTAAATCCAGTTACTCAAGCATTAATTGCTACGTTATTTACTTGGGGAATGACTGCACTTGGAGCTGCTTTAGTATTTACAACAAAAACAATGAACGAAAAACTGTTGGATGGAATGCTTGGCTTTGCTGGTGGTGTAATGATTGCCGCAAGTTTCTGGTCTTTATTATCACCTGCACTTGCAATGGCGGAGGATGATGCATTACCGGCATGGCTTCCTGTTGCAATAGGATTTTTCCTCGGAGCATTATTTTTATGGGGAATTGATAAGATTATCCCACATTTACATCCTAATTTGAGTATGCGAGAGGCGGAAGGAATTAATCCTGAAAAAAGAAGACGAAGCACACTCTTAGTACTTGCTATTACGTTGCATAATATTCCTGAAGGTCTTGCAGTAGGGGTTGCCTTTGGGGCTGTTGCAGCAGGTTTTCCTGAAGCTTCACTTGCTGCTGCAGTAACATTAGCAATTGGGATCGGGATTCAAAACTTTCCAGAAGGTACTGCTGTTTCTATGCCGCTCCGTCGAGAAGGAATGTCACGTACAAAAAGTTTTATGTATGGTCAGTTTTCAGGAATGGTTGAACCGATTGCAGCTGTTATTGGTGTGCTTGCGGTAACGGTAATGGAACCACTTCTCCCGTTTGCACTAAGCTTTGCAGCTGGGGCCATGATTTTTGTCGTCGTGGAAGAAGTTATCCCGAGTTCTCATGAAAATGGTAATAAAGATCTTGCGTCAATGAGTTTAATCATAGGGTTTATTATCATGATGATTTTGGATGTTGCACTTGGCTGATAATACCTTAATTGATAGCCTACAAATATGTAACCAAAGTAGTAGACCAATGGTAAAAAGTCTGCTACTTTTAAATTTGACTTAGAAAAGTTGATTGGGGAAATTTTAATGGTTAGCGCACGTGTTAGATATTGGATTTTAATTGTGATTGTGGGAATTTCCGGTTTTTCACAAGGGATGCTGCTACCACTTATTGCGATTATTTTAGAGCAGGCGGGGGTAAGTTCTTCAGTAAATGGGTTACATGCCACTGCACTCTATATTGGTATTTTAATTGCTTCGCCGTTTATGGAAAAGCCGATGCAAAAACTTGGCTTTAAACCAATCATTTTAATTGGTGGAGTGCTTGTTTTTATTTCACTGACTCTTTTTCCATTTTGGAAGGCACTCTGGTTCTGGTTTATTTTACGTATGATGGTTGGAATAGGGGATCAAATGATTCATTTTGGTACACAAACATGGATCACGACAACTGTTTCAGCTAAGGAACGGGGAAGAAGAATCGCATTTTATGGTATATCATTTGCGTTAGGATTTTCAATTGGGCCTTTAATGACAAGGTTGCTCGCAATTAATGAAGCACTGCCTTTTGTATTGTCTGCCTCTTTTAGTTTTCTCGTTTGGGCACTAATGTTCTTCGTTAAAAATGAATGGCCAGATCAAAAAGGGGCCGCGATTCAATCAGTTGGTTCTCTAGGTAGATTTGTAAAAACGTTAAAAATTTCGTGGGTAGCTATGTTGCCTGGATTCGGGTATTGATTTTTAGAATCAACATTAAACGGAGTGTTTCCAATTTATGGGCTGAGGATTGGCCATGATGTGGATATGTTAGCATTAATTATTCCTTGTTTTGCATTCGGCAGTATTATTTTACAATTCCCTTTAGGTGCGTTAAGTGATCGATTCGGTAGAAAAAATGTGCTCCTTTTTTCGATACTGATCGGAACTCTAAGTATATTGGGAGCGGCGCTTCTCGAGGAGTCTGTTCTGTCTTTATTTATATTTTTTACAATTTCGGGAATGTTTGTCGGTTCGCTCTTTTCACTCGGCATGTCCTATATGACAGATCTTTTGCCAACCTCATTACTTCCTGCTGGCAATATTATGTTTGGAATTTGTTTTAGTATCGGAAGTATTTCCGGCCCATTTCTTGGTGGGATCTTTGTTCAGCTGTTTCCGAATATTTCATTCTTTTACCTAATTCTTGGCGTATTAGTTGGGATTTTTGGAGCGGTCTATTTTAAAAAAGATGTTGCCTTGCAGGAGGGGTAGATCTACCAAATTACGTAGATTAATTATCCTTCCTGTGGTTAAATTCGGATGTTCGTGGTTAATTTGAGTTTCTCGTGGTCAAATCCGAATCTTCGTGGTTAATTCATGATTCCTGTGGTTAAAACAGGATCTCCGTGGTTAATTTGTGTTTCTCGTGATTAAATCCGGATCTTCGTGGTTAATTCATGTATCCTGTGGTTAAAACAGGATCTCCGTGGTTAATTTGTGTTTCTCGTGGTTAAATCCAGATCTTCGTGGTTAATTTGAGTTTCTCGTGGTTAAATCATGAATTGTGTGGAAAATACTTCCTCCTGTTGTTTTTTAGCTTTCCCTCGGATAACTTTCTCAAACTCACCATTGTAATCTTTAATCCGAATAATTCCCTCTAGTCCTTACACGTTATTTGGTGATACCTGTGTCTAGTTCTTTGCAATCGCTTTTCAAAAAGTCCTTTATTATCAAATTTTCTTATTGTAAAATAAGAGTAATATTTTTGCTTGAAATGAAAAGATTAAGTTATTTTAGATGAGGATTTTTACCCTAAAAAGGGGGATTGGATATGATTGGTTTACTTAATCTTGGTAGTCTATTGCTTGGCTTAGCGGCTTGGATACTCCCCGTTGTTAATCTGATGCGATTTAAAAACCATAACCACAGGAACTGGGTTGCTCTTTCCATCACAAGTATCAGTGCTTGTGCTGTTTCACTTTGCTTCCAGATTTTCTATAATTATCATCTGGTAAAGATTGAGGATTGGTCTGCACTTATGGACACGATGGGGGCTTTAGTGTTCGTCGCGGCGACTCTTCTTATCGTCACTATCATATTAAATGCCATTACTCTGATTGTATATCGTGATAGAATTGCAAAATGAATTTGTCAATGAAAAGTTTAGGAAGGAAAGGTTGAAGAAAAAAACGAAATAGAGTTTTAAAATCGGAATGGCCTAATTGTATCCAGTGAATATAGCATTTGATCAGATAAGTTTCCACAAAATTTTGGCAGATATAAAATTGTTCGATTATCTGACCTGCACAATAAGTCCTTTGGGAATGAACAAGGCGATTTAGTTAAAAAAGGAAGAAAGGAAAAACTAGATTTAATTGTATTCACAGGGGATTTAATAGATTCGGAAAGATATGGAGAAAACTAGTCTTTTATTGATAAAAAATTGCTTCAAGTTGCTCCAGTTTATTATATGTCGGAGAATTACGGATGATGGTCCGGTAAATTCAATTCATTAATCATGAAATTCACAGATAGATAATGTCGGAGTTTCTGTTGCAGTATTTTTGCTTACATTTTTGTAGAGTGGCAAGAAGGCTATAATTGCGGACATTCCGCCGATCCCTGTAAGTTTTAGTTATATTTGCCTACAAAAAACTTCAGCGCATAGTTCCTTACAATCACTTTTCAAAAAGACCTTTATTATCGAACTTTCTTATTGTAAAATAAGAGTAATATTTTTGCTTGAAATGTAAAAGGTTAAGTTATTTTACATGAGGATTTTTACCTTAAAAAGGAGGATACATAATGAGTATATTAAGACGATTTAAAGATATAATGGCTAGCAATATTAATGCGTTACTTGATAAAGCAGAGGATCCGGAGAAAATGATCGATCAATATTTACGCAATTTACAGCGCGATCTTGGTCAGGTCAAAGCAGAAACAGCATCTATTATGGCGGAAGAACAGCGTGCAAAGCGTGAATTTAATGAATGTAAAGCAGAAGTTGAAAAAATGCAAAATTATGCGGTAAAAGCTCTTGAAGCCGGAAATGAAGATGATGCGCGAAAATTTCTAGAAAGAAAAGCGACTCTTTCGGAAAAAGAAACACAGTTGCAAACATCACTTGATCTTGCTGAAGCAAACAGTGTTCAAATGAGACAGATGCATGACAAGCTTGTTTCGGATATCAATGAACTAAATTCACGAAGAACGATGTTAAAAGGAAAAGCGGCGGTTGCGAAAACGCAAAAGCGGATGAATGAAATCAGTTCAACGGTAACTGGTGCAAATGAGTCGCTATCTGATTTTGACAGGCTTGAAGATAAAATTAACAAATCATTAGACGAAGCAAATGCGATGCGTGAATTAAATCGTGGGGCTGATGATGATATTAATGACTTGACGGCAAAATATGAAACGAGAGTTGATGTGGAAGATGAACTGGCAGCTCTTAAAGCGCAAATAAAAAACAAAGAAGCAGAATAAGCATAGAAAGATACCGTAGCTTAGGTTACGGTTTTTTGTTTTTGAATGAAGGGGTGAATACGTGTGTTAATTCATTATAAATGCCCAAGTTGTGGGGCAGATATGGAATTTGACAGTGAATCTGGGACGCTTGCTTGTGAAAGTTGTGGAAACCAGCAAAATATTGAAGAATTTCCGGATGAAAATATTTTAACTGAATTTTCGGAGGACGAAGCTAAAGAGTATGAATGTGAAAATTGTGGTGCGGTCGTCATTACAGAGCAGGATACAACTGCGACATCATGCAGTTTTTGCGGGGCAGCAGTAGTTCTTGCAGATCGTCTTAGTGGAAAACTTGCTCCTGGAAAGGTTATTCCTTTTACAATCAGTAAAGACGAAGCAAGAAAAGCGTTTAAAAAATGGTGTAAAAATGGGCGCCTAACCCCAGCCGGTTTTATGACTGCAGACCGAATTAAAAATATTACAGGAATGTATATTCCGTTTTGGATTTATGATCTAAACACAAGAGTGAAGCTAGAAGCGAGAGGGAAAAAGGTACGTACATATACGAGGGGCGACTATATTTATACAGAAACAAAACATTATGATGTATACCGCGATGTTGATATCTATCATACACGGGTTCCAGCGGATGCTTCAGCAAAAATGAATGACGAGATTATGGATAAACTGGAACCATATCATTATCAGGATTTAAAAGAATTTAAAACACCATATTTAGCCGGCTATCTCGCGGAAAAATATAATTATGATGAGAAAGAATTGTATCCGCGAGTGGAAACGAAAATTTCTCCATTCGTGCGGTCATATGTAAATTCGACGATTTCCGGTTACTCATCATTGGAAGGACGAAATGAACAAATTCAGAACAAGAAATTAAACAGTACATACGTATTATTTCCGGTTTGGATGGTGTATTATGATTTTGAAAAACAAGAACATACATTTGCGATGAACGGTCAAACAGGTAAAATAGTTGGAAAACCTCCAGTATCTAAGCAAAAGGCTGCCATTTGGTTCGGGGGAATTGCAGCCTCGTCATTTGTAGTAATGAAACTGGCTGCCTTCCTGATTGGAGGCGTGCTGTGGTGAAGAAACGATTTTGTAAAATTTTTATTCTATCTTTAATTACTTTTATCTTTTTATCAACTTTTTTATCTATCGAAGCACAAGCAGAATCTGATAATCAACGAATCTATGATGATGCAAATTTGTTATCGGATAATGAGGTAAAAGAATTAGAGAAAATTGCAGCAAAATTTAGTGATAAACGAAATATTGAATTTATTATTATAACAGTCGAAGAGTCGGAAAAAGATTTACAAATTTATATGGATGATTTTTATGATGAGAGATTTGGAGAAACGGATGAAAATGTAGCGATGCTCGGACTAGACATGAAAAAACGGGATGTCATACTCTCCGGTTATAGTGACATGCATAGAAAGTTGGATACTGATCGATTAACAATTATTCGGGAAAAAATCACTCCATCCCTTTCGGACGGCGATTATTTTAACGCCTTTGAATCTTTTATTACGTTATCAGCAAAATACATGCAATATCGGGAAGGTGTTAATCCAGCCAATCCACTTTTTAATACATGGGTACAACTGGTTATTGCGGTGGGAATTGCTGCTGCAATTGTGTGGGCGATGGCTAGAAGTGTCGAACCTAAATCTACAACGACCCCTGCAACATATCGGGATATGGATCGGACAAAAATTCTTGGAAAACGCGATCGGTATATTCGTACAACAGTAACAAAGCGCCGCAAACCAAAACAATCTAGTAGCGGGGGAGGTCGCGGTGGCGGCGGAGGCAGTATCGGTCGCACAAGTGGTGGTACAATGAGAAGTAGTAGTCGAGGGAAATTTTAATAGAATGTGAAATTTTAATATTTAGGATGGTTTTTTTCTGAATTTAGCAAGAACATTATAACATTGAGATATGTAATTTAATAGATGGAGCGTTTTGTACCAACATATGGGCAAATAAGAAGGGAGCTTTCAACATGAGTTTTTTTAAAAGTCAGTTGGCGAATGTCATTGAATGGGATGAATTTCGGGAAGATATGATATTTTGGAAATGGCCGAATAATGAAATCAAAAAAGGCAGTAAATTGATTATTCGTCCCGGGCAAGATGCGATATTTTTCAATCATGGAAGAATTGAGGGGATTTTTGAGGAAGCGGGTGATTATGAGGTCGATTCAGATATCATTCCATTTCTTTCAACATTAAAAGGATTTAAATTTGGTTTTGCTACCGGGATGCGGTGCGAAGTGTTATTTGTAAATACGAAACAATTTACGGTGAAATGGGGAACGAAAGGCGCAATCCATTTACCGACACCGCAGTTACCTGGTGGGATTCCAGTTCGTGCAAATGGAACATTTAATTTTAAGGTAAATGATTATGTTACATTAATTGATAATATTGCCGGGATGCGTGACCGATATTTGGTAGAAGATGTAAAAATAAGAATTACATCTGTGCTTGATCAGTTATTGATGAAATGGATCGGTAGAGAAGGAAAAGACATGTTCAATTTGCAAAACAATGCAAGTGAAATTGCGGATGGAATTAAAGAAGATTTAGATATGCAAATAGTTAATGATGGGATGACGATTACAAATTTCTATATTATGGATTTCAACTATCCGAAAGAAATTAGAGAGATGATTAAAAAATCTGCATCTCATCATATGGTTGGTGATGTGAATAAATATCAGACAATTGAGATGACAGATGGGATTAGTTCTGGAAAAATTAAAGGCGGAAGTACGGCTTCCGATATGACCGGTATGATGATGGGGATGAATGTTGCAAATGAAATGATGCGGAATATGCGAGAGGCGAATCAAGCTGGAAATGAGCAAATGAACCAGCAAAATCAGAATCAAACTCAAGCGAATCAGAATGAGACCCAATCGCAAAATCAATCGAATGAGCCGACATCTGATGGTGAAAAAAGCATTCCTAACTTCTGCCCAAATTGCGGAACGAAAACAAGTGGTGGAAACTTTTGCAGTAATTGCGGACAGAAGCTAGTGTAGTTATTTTAGCGGAGGTGCATGTTCAAGATGCTTAGTGGTGGGAAAGATGCAGAGTGGTGCGCTCATTATGCTTAGTGTCATAAAAAGATGCAAAGTCGCGCTCCCAGCATGCTTAGTGGCGGAAAAAGATGCACAGTCGCACGCTCCACATGCTTAGTGGCGGAAAAAGATGCAGAGTCGTGCGCCCAGAATGCTTAGTGGCGGAAAAAGATGCAGAGTCGTGCGCCCCACATGCTTAGTGGCAAAAAAAGATGCGTAGTCGCGCTCCCAGCATGCTTAGTGTCAGAAAAAGATGCACAGTCGCACGCTCCACATGCTTAGTGGCAAAAAAAGATGCAAAGTCACACGCTCCGCATGCTTAGTGGCAAAAAAAGATGCAGAGTCGTGCGTCCCACATGCTTAGTGGTGGAAAAAGATGCGTAGTCTCGCGCTCCCCATGCTTAGTGTCAGAAAAAGATGCAGAGTCGTGCATCCCCCATGCTTAGTGGCAAAAAAAGATGCAGAGTCGTGCGCCCCACATGCTTAGTGGCGGAAAAAGATGCGTAGTCTCGCGTCCCGCATGCTAAGTGGCGGAAAAAGATGCACAGTCGCACGTCCCACATGCTTAATGTCAGAAAAAGATGCAAAGTCGCGCTCCCAGCATGCTTAGTGTCAGAAAAAGATGCGTAGTCACACGCTCCACATGCTAAGTGGCTCCACGTCAATCCTTATTAAATAACAAATGTCCCAAACGAGTAGCACACGTTTTGGGACATTTGTTTACATCCTTCCTGATCGTATAATTGTAAAGATCATAAAAATAAACATTAATGTAGCTACGATAAATCCTATTTCGATGACAGGTAGTCTCCATATGAGAGTTGTTTGTCCGATAATCGATGCTCCTATGATTAATCCTACCATTAAAATGCTGAATGCAAGCAAAATAATACTAAAAGATAGGCGATTACTCAGACGATCTAAGCGTTTCATAAAGGATTCCATATCATTCACATTAATATCTAGACGCATTTTCCCTTTTTTAAGTGTCGAGGTGATTGCTCGCAAATCTTTAGGAAGTTCGGATAGGTGTTCCATATTTTCGACTAGTTCGTTCCAAACATGTTGGGCCATATTTTTTGGGTGATATCGTTTTAAAACTAATTTTTTTCCGTACGGCTTTATTGCTTTCATGATGCTAAATGACGGGTCTAAATTAACAATAATACTCTCAAGTGTAAGAATTACTTTTCCCAATATAGCAATATCCGATGGCAGCTCGATTTTGTGGCGAAAAGCAGTTGAGAAAATATCAACAATCATCTTTCCTAGGCTAATTTCCTGAAGCGGTATATCATAATATTTAGTTTGCAAACTTTCCAAATCTCGTTCTAGAGCTTGCATATTAGTGTCAGCGCCTAAAATTCCCCAATTTGAAAATGTTTTGATCATTCCTTTTGTATCACCTTCTTGCAGACTGATGACGAGCGATGTAAAGTGATATTTTAAATCATCGTTTATCCTACCTACCATCCCGAAATCAAGATAGGCAATTTCATTGTTAGGCAAAACATAAATATTTCCCGAATGTGGATCGCCATGAAAAAAACCTTCTTCTAAAATCTGATGTAACATTGATTCAGCAATTCTTTCAGCAAGTAGCTTTACGTCATATCCTTCCGATTTCAACATCTCATATTGATTAACTTTAACACCTTTTATTTTCTCCATCGTTAATACTTTTCTGCTCGAATAGTCCCAATATATTTTTGGTATATGAATTGTTGGATCGTCTTCAAATTGCTTTGCGATCCGTTCTCCATTTCTACCTTCTAGCCGGTAATCAAGCTCATTTCGCAAAGAATAAGAAAACTCATCGATCATGTCTCCAATATTGTATGTCTTTGCCCAATCTAATCTTGCTTCCATCACCCTTGTTAAATTATGTAAAATGTTTAAATCTGTTTCAATACTTGGTTGAATATCTGGACGTTGAATTTTTATAGCAACTTCCTCACCAGATAAGAGTTTTGCCGTATGGACTTGGCCAATTGATGCTGTGGCAAGCGGTTCGGGTTCAAAGGATTGAAACAGATTTTTTAGCTCATCACCAAGTTCATGTTCAACAATCGCTTTAACTTCTTCAAAAGGAAACGATTGAACATCATCTTGCAGTTTTTCCAGTTCGATTGCAATTTCGTCTGGTACGAGGTCACGGCGAGAGCTTGCAATTTGTCCTAGTTTGATAAATGTCGGTCCAAGCTGTTGTAATGTATATCGCAGTTTAATACCAATATCCGTTAAATTCATGTTACCATTAGAACTATCAATTCGTTTTGAAGTCAGTCCGATTCGAAAAAGAATATGACTAAATCCATTTTTTAAGAATGCATTAATAATTTCCTGATAACGCTGAGTATGTTTTATTTTATTTTTGAGCATCCAATATCTCCTCCAAAAGGAAAATCATCTTATTGTATCAATTCCCTTTATAATTATTTTATATCATTTGATATGAATTTGGAAAAAACTTAGTATAATGAAAACAGACATAGTCGGATGAAGGGGGTTAAGATTTGCCTGTTAAAAATCAATTGACCATAATTTTACTTTTAATCTTGTGTTTAGGGTGTGCAAAAGTTGAAAAGGATGATAAGTCAGAAATAAATAAGATTGGGGCAAACATAAAAGAACCGCCAAATTTAATGATAGTAATTGGAGAGCAAACAATTCGTGCTGCAAAAGGAACGTATAGTTGGAGTTATTATGAAGAAGGGTCAGATGAGGTCACACATGTAGATGTAGATATTGCACCTCCACCGGAATTGGTAAATATCGAGAATGCAACAACCGTTCATTCAGATGCCGAGGTAAGTCTTTTGTTTGATTATGGACCAAAAGATTACACAGTCCGGGTGTGGAATTCGGAAAAAGCAATCGCTTCGTATAAAAAAGTTGAACTCGCGGCTTATGAAGGGGTTGTTATTTACGAAATTGAAGCAAACTGGGAGCAGGGGACAGCCAGTTATGCATTTGCAGTAGATATTGAAGAATAATCTGATTGAAAAATATATTCACGAGACCGGGGTAAAGGAAGGATTCTATTTGGAAGGAAAAACGACGAAAGAGTTAATGAACGTTTTACAGGAAAAACACGGAATAAACATTCAAAAAGATAAACAGCAAGACCTTTTAAATATGGGTTATTTCCATGGGTTTAAAGGATATAGGTTTATAAAGAAATCTGAAAATAGAATTCCCTATCGTAATTTTGACGAAGTAATCGCCATTTATCAATTTGATAAAAAAAATAAAAACAATTTTTTACGCTGCAATCATGCAGATAGAAACTGCTTTAAAAAATATAACATTAGATACGATCATTGGCTTAGGTTCAGCTGACTTTACTTATGTTTACGAACATTTACTTAATGATTATAAAAAGCATAGACCTGGCAGTAAAGACTTTAAAAAGAAAATGAAAAACAGACTTGAATTGAGAAATATTATTTACAATACAATCAGTTATAATTACCGCATGAATCAATCGATCATCCAACATTTTATCCATAAAAGCAAACCGTTTCCACTTTGGGCCATTTTTGAAATCATTAGTCTTGGAGATT
Organism: Pseudogracilibacillus amylolyticus (SeqCode); assembly: GCF_051918545.1. Classification (NCBI taxonomy): domain Bacteria; kingdom Bacillati; phylum Bacillota; class Bacilli; order Caryophanales; family Bacillaceae; genus Pseudogracilibacillus; species Pseudogracilibacillus amylolyticus (SeqCode). The sequence continues at coordinate 32,363 of NZ_JBPPZG010000010.1, forward strand.
TTGGATTTTTTATTCACAGTTTAAACGTCGAGACCAGGATTAACATTGCCAAAAGACTTTCAATCTACAGTACAGCCCATGATCAAAAGGTAAGGGTTTTGGAAGATATGATTTTTTTAATTAAAGATTTTAGAAATGCTGTCGCTCATGATGGGGTAGTCTTTGATTGTCGTTTTCAATTAACTCCTCCACCAAATCGATGTGTTCAATTTTTGCAATCGGAAACAGCGATTGATAATATTGCGTTTGAAAAGATTATTGATTACGTTATCCTCCACGTTTATTTGATGAGCAAAATAGGTTCGCCGCAAAAAGATGTACGGCGTTTGAAAAGATCATTTGCTGTAGCAGCGGAACGTTTACACAAACAAATACCACAGTCTATTTTTGTTTCTATCATGGGAGAAGACGCTGAAAAGAAATTAACGCTTTTAAAAGAACTGTAAAATAGGGGTGTATATAATGAAACATATATTTCAAAAAGGAACGGACACTTCAAGACCAACATTTTTAATGCTTCATGGTACAGGAGGAACAGAAAATGATTTACTCCCACTTGCTGCAAAACTTGATCCGGCAGCCTCTATGTTAAGTGTGCGCGGAAATGTACTGGAAAACGGGATGCCACGTTTTTTCAAAAGATTAGCGGAGGGTGTTTTTGATGAGGAAGATCTCATTTTTCGCACAAAGGAACTGAATGATTTTTTAGATGAAGCGGCTGAAAAATATGAATTTGATCGTAATAATATTGTCGCAGTTGGATATTCTAATGGTGCTAATGTTGCGGCAAGTTTATTATTTCACTATAAGGATGCAATAAAAGGAGCGATTCTTTATCATCCAATGGTGCCAAGACGTGGAATTGACCTCCCAGATTTATCCGGAAAGCAAGTTTTTATTGGGGCTGGGAAAAATGACCCAATCTGTCCGCCAGAAGAATCAACCGATCTAAAAGAACTACTTGAAAATGCTGGCGCAACTGTAGAGCTGCACTGGGAAAACAGCGGTCATCAACTAACAGGAGAAGAATTTGCAGCTTCTAGAAGTTGGTTTGAAACTAAATATTAAATAAGTCCCTACTCTTCTGTAGGGATTTTTGGTTAGTAGTTTATCTTTCTTCAAAATGTTTTCCCGTCTTCGTAATAGGGGGTAGTCTTTTCTCTGATCTAGATGTTTTTCAACTTAAAGGTTTATTCATTGATTATCCTCGTGGCGCACTCGTTTTGCAATAATTACATCTTCAGCAACTGAATCTAACATTTCAATCATTTTTTCCTCTGTAACATATTCAGGAAGTAAGCCATTAGCTACTTGAACTGCGAGTCCAGTATGGAATATATCCATTTTTAAAATAATATCTGTTAATTCCTCGTCGGTAAATCCTTGTAAGCTTGGATCTTGCTTCATTTGGTTGATGGCAAAAAGTAAGCTTTCTTCATTGTGTTGCATATGTGGGTTGTTTTTCATAATTAAATCTCGATATAAAACACTATATTCTCTCGCAAATTTTATCCCCCCGATCCCGATATCCCGGAAAGGATGACCTGAATTTTGCTCTAAAACTAACTGTTTTGCAACGTCTTGCGTATGATCGACAACCGCTTGAATGAGTTCTTCTACATCCTTGAAATTGACATAAATAGGCGCAATTGAGCTTCCAAGTTGTTCCGCTACTTTTCTTATTGTTATTGCATCTAATCCTTCTTTTCTAGCGATTTCAAAAGCAGCATTTATTATATCCTGTTTAGAAAACTTTTTTCGTGGGGCCATCGCGAATTCTCCTTTTTGCTGATATATATCAGTAGATACATATTCTATTTCTAGTTAATAGGATTGTCAAATTTGAAAAATAGTTGTTTACAAATGAATGACTGCCTTTTATAATATAACTAATGATATATATCAAATGATATTTAAAGGAGAAGATGATGGGAAAATTTAGAGGAATTTGGTTGTTAGTTGTTTTTATATTTTTCATGAATGTGAATTCTTTATCCACAAATGCAATGCCACGAGAGGATATAGCGGAGACGATTGACGAATTAATGGAAGAAAAACTTACCGAAGCAAACATACCAAATGCGGCAGTCAGTATTGTTTACGATGGAGAAATAATTTTTGAAAAAGGATATGGGTTTGCAGATATAGAATCGGAAATTCCCGTAGATCCTGAAACTTCTCTTTTTAGAATTGGCTCCATTTCTAAATTAATGACGTGGACGGCTGTCATGCAATTAGTGGAAGAAGGAAAATTAGATTTAGATACGGATGTAAATAAATATATAGATTTTAATATCCCATTAGATGGATCAACTCCAATAACGCTTCGCCATTTAATAACACATACGCCTGGTTTCGAAGATTATGCAACCGAAATATTTACATTAGAAGAAAAAAGTTTACCCCCACTTCATGAGTATGTTCGTGAATCATTGCCGGAACGTATATTTCCAGTAGGTGAAGTACTTGCCTATTCGAATTACGGAACCGCGCTTGCGGGATATATTGTGGAGCAAGTAAGTGGAATGCCTTATGCCACATATATAGAGGAAAATATTTTTAAAAAGTTAGCAATGAATTATAGTACGTTTGAACAGCCTTTACCTCATTCATTATCTGAGTATTCAGTAACTCCGTATCGCTTTGTAGATGGAAAATTTAGAGAAGCAGATTTTGAATTTATGCCAGTACCAGCTGGAGCAATGAGCAGTTCGGCAACAGATATGGCTCACTTTATGATTGCTTATCTTCAAAATGGATACTTCAAAGATGAACAGATCCTCGAGAAAAAAACGGTTCAAGAAATGTTCAACCAGCAATTCACTCATCACTCCGCTTTGGATGGAATGGCTTTAGGATTTATAGAAGGAACATTTAACGAAAAAAAGGTCTTGTTTCATCATGGAGGCACAATGATGTTTAACTCTGCACTTTATTTGTTACCAGAGGAGGGGCTGGGAATTTTTATGTCTTATAGCGGTGGAAACCACTTCGTGCATAATGAAGTTTTTCAAGGGTTTATGGATCAGTATTTTCCTATGGAAGAAGTGGTGTTTGCTTCGTCGGTGGAGGGATCAATTGGTAGTACCGAAAAATTTGCAGGTGAATACCATCAAAATAGAAAAAGTTTAACGACAGCGGATAAATTTATTAGTTTAGTAACAGGAATCATTCAGGTGGAAACGGATAAAGATGGGTATCTATATGCTACACATGCTGGAGAAAAGAATCAATTTTATGAAGTTGAGCCAGGTATTTTTGAGAGTACTCGGACGGAGAGAAGTCCAGATGGATACGGAAATTTTAAGACAATCGTTTTTGAGGAAGATAAACATGGGGACATGATGTTAATGACAGATGGTCCAATGACTTATGCCAAAGCGTCTTGGTATGCAAGTAGTGGATTTACATTTGTAGCGCTTGCTCTAAGTATAATATTGTTAATTGGAACACTTTTAAGTTGGACATTTATTGCTTTGGTTCGAATGTTCTGGAAAAAACGAAAAGAAAAAGATAAGATTGCAAATTCAGCAAAGTTACTAGCAATTGGATATGTGATACTTATCCTTCTCATATTCGGAAGTATTGCGATAAATGGTGAGATTGATCCAGTATATCAAATGCCTAAAGACGCCTTCGTTGAATTACCTGAATGGAGTATAATTTTTGATTTTATTCCATACTTAATCATTGCTTTTAGTATTGCATTAACAGTGTTTACAATCATCATATGGAAGAGAAAGTCTTGGCGAGTTTTTGGTCGAATTCATTACTCACTATATACGACTACAGCTTTGTTTTTCGTCTGGTTATTCAGTTACTGGAATTTTTTCTAAAAAAATATTATTTTTTAGTTCGAGCGTATTAAGAATTCATTAAGGGAGAGTGGAACAAATAGATTGTTAAAATTAGAAGGCAAAAAAACAGTTAATCTCCCTTTAAAACTCCGAACATGATTAGACAAACACCTAAAAGAATAAAAATAAATTTTTGAAAAGAGATTTTATCGGCAATCCCAAATAGACCTACGATGGTCGTTAGGATAAAAATAAATGGTCCGATTAATGCTAATGAACTATTGATAATAATTGCTTTTTCAAGATCATTAAAACGAAACATGAGATAGGCTGCAAATATCTCAATACTTCCTGATAAGACGCGGAAAAAAATCATAATAAAAAGTGCTTTTTCTAAGAAAAACAACATGATGAATCCTCCTAGCGATTATTCCTATATACATATGCGGAAAAGTGGACAAGTAAAACCGAACTTTTATTTTAAAGAAAGAGCACGTATGAATTATTAGTACAAACTAATATTGTTAATAAAAAGTATTAATACCATAAAGAGGTTACTAAATTTAGTTTTATTTCTCCAATTTAAATAAAAATGAGCCTAAAGGCTTTTGATAAGATTCTTCACTTTAGTATACTTTTAATATATCCACATATATTTTGAAGTGGGGGTGAAGGTTAATGGAAGTTTTCGCAGCACTCATTCCGATGTTTATGATGTTTATTTTTATAGGAATTTATCTTGCTATTATAGGTGTTTGTATTTGGGCGATTTTTACTTTTTTAAAAAGACAAAAAGAGCGTAATGAAACACTACAAGAAATTGCGAACCATCTTAAAAGTGTTCAAATCGTAAACAAGGAAGAATAAGACTATTGTTCACTAAATCTAAGGAGAACAACGAATGTATGAATTAAAAACGAAATGGACCGATCAAAGCGTCATTGAATTTATTGAAACAACAGTTGAAAATCCTAAGAAAAAAGCAGATGCATATAGATTATTAGATATTTTTACAGAAACAACCGGATATAAAGCGAAGATGTGGGGACCAAGTATTATTGGATTTGGCAAATATCACTATAAATACGAGTCCGGTCATGAAGGAGACGCACCTCTTGTTGGTTTTTCCCCACGTAAAGCGAGAATCAGCTTGTATGTTGCAACGGGTGATCCCAAACGAGAAGAACTTTTGGATAGTTTTGGAAAACATAATGTAAACTAGCACATTATTCCAGGTTATCTATTTCAAATTAATTCAGCTGATTATCTGGAGTAATGTGCTATTATTT